>JAITOL010000023.1 GCA_031289955.1 Synergistaceae bacterium | reverse complement strand
CGCCTGTCTCGGCGGCATGGTTTCCACCAGGGCGATAGGCACATTTTCTACGAAATACGGCAAGATGGACGATATGGTGACGGCTATCGACGTCGTGCTCCCAACCGGCGAAATTTTGAGGACTCACGAGGCGCCCAAGAGATCGACTGGACCGGAGCTGGTTCAGCTATTTCTCGGCAGCGAGGGCGTATATGGGATCGTGACGTCCGTCGAGATGAGAATATATCCAGTGGCCGAGAAGCGGATTTTTCGCGCTTACACGTTCCCTACGACTGATGACGGGCTCGACGCGCTTCGGACGATGATGCACAGGGGGCTCCGCCCCGCTGTGGTCAGGTTGTACGACGAAGTAGAAGCGGCGCACAAGATAGGGCAGTACAGATTTGAGCAGGGCTACGCGCTTCTCATACTCGTCTTAGAGGGGAACGCGGAGGCCGTTGAGCTCGAATACCGCGAGGCAGCGGCGATATGCGTGGCGCACATGGGACGGGACAAGGGAGAGACGGCGTCGAGGGACTGGATGGAGAGCCGCTTTTCGACGAAGAAAATGCTCGACTACGACGCTATAAAGGGCGGGACGGCTGACGCCATAGAGGTCGCTGCCCCGTGGGACCGCATAGCGACGGTCTGGCGCGAGATGCGCTCGGCGCTGGCGCCGCTCTGCGACGTGGTGGACTGCCACTTCTCCCACATTTATCACAGCGGCGCGAGCGTGTACGTGATATTTCACGCGACGACGGGCGGTGACGATACTGCTGGCGATGAAAGATACCTGGAGTGTCTGCGGATAGCCTGCGAGACAAGCGTCAGGCATGGGGGCAACGTCTCGCACCACCATGGCGTCGGAACGGCGAAAGCCGCTTTTATGGCTCTGGAGCACGGCGAAAGCGGGGTTGGCGTCATGAGAAAAATAAAGAACGCGCTCGACCCGAACGGAATACTTAACAAAGGGGTTTTGGGGCTATGAGTACGTCCGGCGATAGAAGTTTTTCCCTCGAAAACGAGAAATATCGCGAAAAACTGACGAGGCAGGCCATCCACATGGATCAGGGCGTCTGTTACAACCCGGAGTACCTTGCCACGCGCTCGATGAGTCTGTACCCGTCGCGCGTCGCCCAAATCGTCAGGGCTGTGCTGCTTGGCGAGCTCGAGCCGTCCGAACGCGGCGCCGACATAGTCTTCGGGTCGATCCTGTCGGCTCAGGGCGAGAGGTGGCAGAATTTCTCGGAGGACCAGAGCGATTTTCTCCACTGTGCCATCCTCGGCAGAGAACTCTTTGCCAAAAGCGGCTTCCCTCGCGCTCGCTCGAAGAGCGACCTCGAGATTCCCTCACGGCCGGAGAGGGAGAGTTTGTGGGCCGAGTCGATCGAGGTCCAGGGTGGTGACTGCTTCCTGTTTGTCGACGACGCCAGCTTCGAATATACGGGCGAGGCCCCGAAAAAGCTCGGCTCGTTCCTGCGGAGCGCCGGCGTCTCTCTGCGCGGTTACTCGTCGTCCTCAACAGGCTTCGCTTTTTTTGCCCACGGTCTCGTCGACGATGGCATAGCCCGTCTCCGCGATCTGGTGGACGAGCTTGGCGCGATGGGCGCGTCGAAAATTCTGACGGTCTCGGGCCAGGCGACATACGCGCTCACGACCCTGGCGGATGAGCTCGGCATATCGCGCGGTTTTGACGTGGTCGACGTGCTCGACGTCGCCGGCGCCATCGAGACGCGGCATGCTTACGTATACGGCGGCAGCTTTTACACCCGTTACCTAAAAAAATCAGCCCGCCTGGCTGAGCTCACCCGGAACTCGTACGAGCGCCCCGTCCCTAATTCGCCCGAGTTCTTTCCGCTCTATGACGCGGACAGAAGGATAAACGGGCTCAATGTGTGGGGGAGCCCTATAGTCCCTGAGTACGTGAACACGCACACCTCAGGCGATGTCCTCGAAAAAATCCGCGACGCCGCACTCGGCGAAATAGCGCGCTCCTCGGCGTCGCAGCTCGTAATCTGCGAGCCATTCGCCTATAATGAGCTGAATCGAGCCGGCCGCCTCAAGGGGGCGGAGTACTTCTGGAGCCTGCTGGCGTGAGTCGGTAAGTAAAAAAAGTTTAAGAAGTAAGGAAGTCGCGGGGAATGCACGAGGGAATCGGGGGGCGCTCTTTTGCTTAACGTGGAGCGGCGCAAAGAGATATTGAACATGCTGTTCGGCAAGGGCTCAGTCACAGTCGGCGAGCTCTCGAGGAAGTATGGCGTCGGTGACGAGACCATACGCCGCGATTTTAAGGAGCTCGCCAGGAACTGGGACATAGAGATAGTGTACGGCGGCGCGCACATAAAGGACTCGAACGGAACTCAGGGCGTGAAGGAACTCGCTCTGCTGACGAAGCGCAGCGAAAATTACGAGGCGAAGCAGCTGATAGCGAAGAAAGCCGCGGTGCTGATAGAGGACGGCGAGATGATAGGTCTCAACTCAGGCAGCACAGTGGAGTACATTATCGACTATATCAGCGACAAGTCCGTGGGCATAATAACCCTCAATGTAAACGTCGCCGCCAAGGCACTGCTCCTGCCGAAGGCGACGGTCTACATACCGGGCGGCAGGGTGCGCAACAGCTCGGGCATGGTGATCGGCCCAGGCTCTCTCGACTTCATAAAGTCGTTTATGATAGACAAATGTTTCTTCGGCATATCGGCGCTGTGCAAAAAACGCGGAATAATGCACCCTGTACTGGAGGAGGTGGAGCTCAACGCCGCCATGCTCTCCGTATCGAGCAAAAATTATGTCGTCACCGACTCGAGCAAGATCAACAAGACGGCTTTTTTCAGCATGACCCCGCTCGACACGATAGGCTACTTCATCGTCGACGACGACTTTCCCCAGGATTACCGCGAGTATGTATCGCTCCGCGGGATAGAGATAATATAATATAAAACCGGGCAAAAACTTTTTATTGACTTCTATCTGTCATGAGCTAAACTGTTTTTAAAACAATCACTCGTCCGCGAACTATAAATGTCCGTAGAATGGAGGCGACACGATGTTTGATATAAATTCCATAAATACGATGCACCTGGACGCCATTAGAGAGATAGGAAACATCGGCGCGGGCAACGCCGCGACGGCGCTGTCCGCGCTGCTGGGGCGCCCAGTCGATATCGATGTCCCTAAGGCGGAGCTCGTGTCGATATATGAGTTCGACAGCTATTACGACGATCCCGATTCGAGCTACACCGCCGTTTTCGCCTCCTCGGACAATGAAAACTCGTTTAACTTCATGTTGCTGCTCAAGGAGGACGCCGTCAGCAAGCTGGTTGGCCTGCTCGTGTCGAAGCAGTTCGGCATGGAGATGGACGCCACGACGATGCCGCCGGAGATGCTCGACAGCGCGCTCGGCGAGATAGGCAACATCCTGCTCGGCTCGTTCCTGAACTCCCTGAACAGTCTGCTCGGTGTGACAAGCGGCATCACCATGCCGAGCGTCACTCACGACATGCTCGCCTCGATCCTGAGCGTCGTCTCCGCCATGTTCGGCCAATACGGCGACGTAGCGCTCGTAACGAAGTCGAACCTGAACGTAATGCCCGAGGGCCAGTCCGAAGCGGAACCACTCGACGCGAACATCCTGCTAGCCTGCGAGCCCGACGCGCTCGAGACGCTGCTGAAGACGCTGGGAGTGCTTGCTCCGTAAGGGCGCGCGGGGCGAAAAGACCGCCCCGATGCGCGGTCCGTGTTCGTTTCGAATTTGTTGAAGTAAGCCCTTCGCGCCTGTTGGCGGGCGCGTGAGTTGAAAAAGTGTGATGGTTTTTGGATAAAGCTATTGTTGCCTCTCTAGGCGCGGTAGCTTTTTTTTATTAGATTAAATTGCAGAGTTGACAAAATTAAAAAAGACCACTACACTAAATTATATAAATTAAGGAGTGAATCGAATGCCTTACATCGCGCACATTCGCGAAGCGGACGACAACAAGCAGACGCTGGAGGAGCATCTTCTGGGCGTTGCGGAAAAATCCCGCAAGAACGCTGATAAACTTGGTATGGGCGATTTAGGCGAACTGATCGGACTCGTCCATGACGTTGGGAAATATAAAAAAATTTTTCAATTTTTTATTATGTTACCGGATGCTCGAAGAGATCAGGACGCCGACGGCGCGTCAAATTCTCTGTCCTGTGTGCCAGATCAGAAAAAAAATTTGAAGGGCAAAATAGATCATTCGACGTCGGGCGCCCAAATTGTCTGGAGGAGCTTGCGCGAGGGCAATCCTCTTCTCGTGTTGACCGCGCAGATGTTGTCTCTCTCACTCGCGTCACATCACTCTGGGTTGATCGACTCCCTCGCGCCTGATGGGGAGGATAATTTTACGAGGCGTATCAACAAATCTGATGAGCTAACAGGTTTGTCGGAAGTCGAAGGGAAAATTCCCCATGAAATATCCGCACGCATGGATGAGCTCTTTAAAAAAATTCGTGATGAGAACCCGCTCTCCACCGTCGTAAAAGCAATGCGCGAGGACGAGGGCAATACCAGTGGCACGAGTGATCGCTTTGCTTTCAAGATGGGGCTCTTGCTCAGGATGCTGTTTAGTTGTCTCATAGACGCGGATAGGACGGACACCATCGATTTTGAAAAAACGGGGACATCGCGTCAGAGACAGCACGGCGAGTACGCCGAATGGCCCGCGCTCCTGAAGAGCCTCGAGGTGTTTATCGGAGATTTTGGCAACGACACTCCGATCGCTCAATGGCGCGCTAAAATATCGGACTACTGCAGGACGGCTGCTGAGAGAGAGAGGGGAATATTCACTCTGACCGTGCCCACAGGAGGCGGCAAGACGCTCGCGAGTCTGAGGTTTGCCCTGCGCCACGCAGAAAAGCATAAACTTGACAGGATTTTTTATATTGTTCCATATACGTCGATTATCGACCAGAATGCGGCGGTTGCGCGGAAAGTTTTGGAGACCAGGGAGGATGAAATCGGCAAAATCGTGCTCGAGTGTCACTCCAACCTTTCCTCGGAGAGGGATAGTTGGCGTGGCAAGATATTATCCGAAAACTGGGACGCACCTATCGTATTCACCACGAGCGTTCAATTTCTTGAAGCGCTCTTCGCGGATGGCACGCGGAGCGTCAGGAAAATGCACCAGTTCGCTAAATCAGTGATAATTTTCGACGAGATACAAACTCTTCCGGTCCGAGTCGTTCACATGTTTTGTAACGCTGTGAACTTTCTTGTCGAGCGATGTGGGGCGAGCGCTGTACTCTGCACGGCGACGCAGCCCCTTTTGAATGGCGTGAATCAAGAGCTCGGAGCGCTCAATTACTCCCAAAAAGATGAGATAGTTCCTGACGTGAGCGGTGTTTTTGAGAGCTTCAGGAGGACGGAATACGTCTACAAACACAAACCGGGCGGATATT
>JAITOL010000192.1 GCA_031289955.1 Synergistaceae bacterium | reverse complement strand
CTGGCCGCCGAGGAAAAAGGGCTCAAGCTCATGTCTCTTGAAATCGAACGCACCCGCAGGCGCGTCAACGCGCTCGAGCACGTGATGATCCCGAACTTCACGGAGACGATAAGAAGCATGTCCATGAAGCTGGAGGAGAACGACCGTTCGACGCTGAGCCGTCTCATGGTGGTCAAGGAAATAGTCCGTTCGCACTGACGCACAAAACGAATAACGATAAAATGCCGCGGAGCGCTATTTTTCGCGGCATTTTTATATGATTAGATTAGAGGCATAGCGAATTGTGAACAATAAATCCGACGACGTAAACAACTACGCCGCCGCGCTGAATATCGACAAGCGGGAGTGGCCGCTCGTTTTAAAGAGCGCGCTGATAGGGGCGGTTTCAGGCGGAGTCGTCACGTGTTACAGGTATGTCCTCACCCGGGCCGAGGATTTTTCCCTCTCCATGTACGATTTTTTGAGATTATACCCCGCGAGGCTGCCGTTTTGGATCGCGGCGGTTCTGGCGATGGCGCTCTTCGCCGGATGGCTTTCCTCTCGCTGCGAAATGATAGGAGGAAGCGGGATACCTCAGGTAAAGGGCATAATACTTGGATATTTCAAGGATACCTGGTTTTCCACCCTCATCGCCAAGTTCGTCGGGGGAGTGGCCGCGATAACGGCTGGTTTGTCGCTCGGACGCGAGGGCCCGTCGATACAGCTCGGCGCGTGCGTCGCCGAAGGCACGGGGAATCTGCTGGCAAAGTCGCGCACCGAGCGGAAAATCCTGATCGCCGGAGGAGCGAGCGCGGGGCTCGCCGCCGCTTTCAACGCGCCTCTTGCGGGCGTCGTGTTCGCGTTCGAGGAGATATTTCGCTATCTTTCCCCGCCGATACTGCTTTCCACCACAGTCGCGGCGGTCGTGGCCGACTATATATCGAAACTCTTCGTCGGCACGAGGTCGGTGTTTTCGTTTCCTGTCGCGGAAGCTCTGCCGCTGAGCTCATATTGGATTTTGATCCTGATGGGCGTGATGACAGGGCTCGCCGGGGCGTTTTACAACATGGTTCTCGTATGGGCGCAAAGATCGTACGGCAGGTTATGGCAAAGCCCGAAATCGAAAATCCTAAAACCGATCCCGATATTTCTTCTGGCGGTCGCGGTCGGGCTCGCGTTTCCAGCGGCTCTCTGCGGAGGCCACGCGATATTGGGACAGCTCGATATGAATAAGGGAGTCGCCTTCTTCGCGGCGCTGCTCGCGATAAAATTTTTATTCTCAGTCGTCAGTTTTTCGTCGGGCGCGCCCGGAGGAATATTTTTCCCCCTGTTGATACTCGGGGCAATTTTGGGCGGCATCTTCTGGAAAATAACAGATATGCTCTCGGTATGCGGCGGGGAATTTTTCTCCAATTTCATAATACTCGCGATGGCCGGGCTTTTTACGTCGATCGTTCGCGCTCCGATAACCGGGATCGTCCTGCTCATTGAAATGACCGGGTCGTTCAGCTACCTTCTGTCTTTAACGATCGTGTCGATCACATCCTACGTAGTGGCGAACACGACTAAAGTCCCTCCCATATACGATTCCCTTCTCGACAACATGACGGCCGGCCGCGGCACAGCTTCCGGGGAGAGCAACAAACGCGTCATGATCGATATAGCAGTCCATCACGGGGCGGAGTTTGAAGGGGCGTATATCAGAGAGCTGCAACTGCCGTCTCAATGCCTGATAGTAGCGCTGAGGCGGGGAGACAAAAATTTCACGCCCCACGGCGACACTCGGATAATGGCCAACGATTTCCTGACGGTGATGTGCGACGCGGAAGCTGAAGCAGAAATTCACGAATTATTGAAAGAATTTTTTGAGGACCCTTTATCTTGACAGCAGCAAGAAGCCGTTATAAAATGATTTCTCGGTTGTGCAAGCGAAAATGCGCCGGTGGCTCAATTGGATAGAGCATCGGACTACGGATCCGAAGGTTACGAGTTCAAATCTTGTCCGGCGCGCCAGAAATAACAAGGCTTCAGGGGTTTTCGACCTGAAGCCTTTTTCATTTTTTGGTACAGTATTGGTACACGAGAACGAAATGATATGATGGGTGCAAAATATTCCGGGATTGCGGATAGGTTTTTGCTGGAATATAATCGAACCACTTTAGCAACACCCACGAAGGGAGAGATTACAGGGGCAATGATGAAGGAATCTTGGAAGGAGGCGCTTTCGTGAAGCAAGATGGCCGATGAAAATGATTTAATGGCGCAGATCATGACACAGAGAAAAAATATTCGCTAATATTAGGAAACAACGGAAAGGAGTTGAGTTCATGAAGCAAGGAATGGAACAAACGCGCTCGAACGAACAGGAACCAAAGCGGGAAAATTTTTCGAGAAACGAGAAACGTATCGCTAAATGCGGATTGGTCGTAGCTATACTGACAGCCGTGATTTACGCACTGTACCAGTCGTTCCCTGAGAATCCACTGTTCGCGGCGGCATTTGCCTGTTTCGGGTCGTTTGTGTTGATTATCGCGGGTTTGTGCGTCTTGACTAAACCAGCCGAGATTACGGTGACCAGCGTAAGGAAAGCGGCGAAGGCGGGCTTGACATATGCTAAACAGCTCTCAAAAAAGATGAAATCACAGAAGCCGATTTTGACCGCCGCTTTCAATCGGGTCAAAACCTCATGCCGCGCACGTAGTAATGCCAGATCATATCGCAGCCCATCGCGCTCAAGGTTCGCCCACGCTTCAAGCTCATCAGGAGGCAATAGCTCAGACGACGGCGGCTCTGGTTCAGACGGAGACCCGCCTGGACACGAACACCCTGTAACACCTCAAACCCTCCCCGAAAAACCGAATAGAAAACCTCACCCGTGGCGTACCCTCGGCAATTGCCGCGCGCCCTTCCATACAAACGTCGAGAGGGGGCGGTTGGCGTGACTATCATGAACCGCGTTCAAAACCACTCGCTCTCCGTTGAGCCAAACTCCCTTGAACTATTGCTCGACGAGAGGAAGGCGGCCCGAGTGCTCGGCGTGTCTTTGAGCTACCTCAGGAAATCACGCTGCGAGGGAACTGTCGGAAAGCGTACGCCAGCGCCGCCGTTCGTGTACGTAGGCAATCGTGTCTACTACCGTCCCGACGAA
>JAITOL010000160.1 GCA_031289955.1 Synergistaceae bacterium | reverse complement strand
GGCTCCGGTTCCGGCTCCGGCTCCGGTTCCGGCTCTGGCTCTGGCTCTGGTTCCGGTTCTGGTTCTTTTCGGGGCGGTTTCTCCTCCGTGATTCGGGAGATGTTCAGGGCGTCGCCGCTCTTCCCGCTCGAAGCGTCCTCCGCGTCTATCGCGCTCTCGGAAAGCAGCGTCCGCCAGCTTACCCGCGGATTCTGCTCCAGCACGGAGAGAAACCCGGTGAAGAGTTTGACGGCCTCCCTCGGAGTCTTGTAAAATTCGGGGCCGAGCGACAGGGCGACCCGGTTCATAAAAGGCTGCAACGCCTCGTCCGGTATGAGATACTTCGACGGGTCGAATCGCGCGAACACGTCCCTTATCTTTTCGAACAAAAGGTACATATCTTCGGGCGAAAAGACCCCGAGACGTATGACGGGGCTGGAAAAATCCTTCAGCCCGTCGATCGCGAACGGATTTGGGGCAAGCCGGCTCGCGAGCGCCCCGTGAGCCATAATCCCGGTTTTCCTGTCATCGAGGAAAAAGTCAGCGCCCGCGAAGAGAAAACCTATTCCCGTCACGTTGCCCTGGAGGCAATCGTTCAAAATTTGGAGTATTACCTCGTAGTTGCCCGTCCTGGCTATGTTGTTCGTGAGCCCGTGGGCTATGATTCCCATCTCGTCGAGCAGGACGAGCAGGCCGGAATATCCGGCGATCCGGATGAAAGCGCCCCATATCTTCAGAAAATCGTAAACGTCCTTGTCCCCTATGAACGAATCGATCCCCAGCTCGGCCTTCGCGTCCGACGACTTGTCGAACCCGCCCATGAGCCATTTTTTAGCCGAGCGGAGCGCCCGGTCGTTTCCATACAGGTACGCCTCGCAATACTTGATGATGATATCTATGAAGTGAAAACCGCCGGGCAGATCCTGGATCGGCTTGAGCTCGGCCCTTATGACCGTTCCTATGTCGAACGCGCCCTCGCTCCTTTTGTCGGGAAGCGTGCGGATCCATTTTTCTATTACGGACTCCATGGCCCCGCCGTCCGGCTTCGCCTTTATCGACATGCTTCCCGCAAGTTCGGCGTAAAGCCCCCTTGCGTAACCGGTGGTCGAGGCGAGGCGACGTTTTATCGACACGTCGGCCTGCATCACAACGCATTTTTCCGTCACGGCCACCGCTTTTGTCAGATTGAGGAAGAAACTCTTGCCGGTGCCGAACCTGCCGACGACGAAGCGGATGGACGTTCCGCCGTTCCTGATCCGCTCGAGGTCGCCGATCATCGCGAGTATTTCGTCTTGTCTGTCTACCTGTATGTGATGGAGCCCTATCTTGGGCACGACGCCCGACGCCAGCGACTGGATTATGGCGTCACGCTCGCGCTCCTTCATAGTATTACCGGTCATGGCCGCCTCCTGGCCCGTATGCGGTCATATCCGCTCAGTCCCCGCTTTTGAATATTTCCGACAGGATACGGCCGATCGTCTCGGTCTCGCGCTTCTTCGAGGCTACCAGTTCGAGATTTATGCGCACCATCGGCTCTCTGCGCGGTATCACTTCACCGCGTGACAACGTAGGGATTGGGTCGACCTCTATTATTCCGGAGGCGGAGGAACGGCAGTTCATCAGCCTCTGGTACAGGTCGCGCTCGTCGAGTTTGAACGAAGAGAACAGCGTCCGCATGACTATTATCTTGCCGCTGCCGATGGCGCCGGAGGCCGCGACGGTCGTCATCGTCCGGGCGAGGCACTGGCACTCCGACAGCGTCATGCGCCGCGACATGCGATATGTTATCTTGGATATGTCCGGGGGATACATCAGGGAGAAATCCTTCAGCGCGCTGAGGGCGCGAACATCCAGGTCAGTGAAGCTGAAATTACGCTCCAAGACGTAAGACAACTGCCGTATCTCAGACGGCTCGGCATGACCGTTGCCCATGCTTATGGCCATACCGAGCTCGAGCGTCAGATGAGCCGCCTCGTAAGAAACCGAGAGATCATCGTCCTTATCGAACCGCACTATCGTCACCAGGTCGTCGGAGGACGCGAACACGTAGTCCGGCATTATGTCCGGTACTATGAGAAAATTCGAATCCATGGCCGCTTCCGCCACGCTTCGCTTGCCCGAAACATCGAGGCTCCCGGTGACATGTACGCCGAGCAGATCGCCGAGAGTGGCTATCGAAAGGAGAGCCATAGGCTTTAACGACCGAGCCGAATTCATGTATGACTCCCCGTCAGGCCCATGCCGAAGAGGACGCGACGCCCGTCTCGTCCTGCCGGTAAGTTACGCAAGGTCTCATGCACAATCCCCCTCGTCACCCTAATTGTACCAGCAAAATAACCGATAACGAGAGAATCAATCGAGAATGGCTAAAAATCGCCAAAACAAAAGCGGAACGACAAACCCGTTCAGCTCAAGGATGCTTCGCTGGCGGATATATTGTTTATCCTTCTCTGACAATTTGGTTTTATTTAGCCGACGTGTTCGGCGTATCTCCTGACTACCTCGCGGGGAGCGGCGTTGAAAAACACTGGCGACAAATCGCTTTTGACATGCGATAATTACTGATGGAGGTGATAGTCCGGATGCTTACAGCTCTCCGCGTCGCCGAATGTTTCTTGCACCTCTCAGGAAAACAGATAGAATGTGACCTGACGCCGCTGAAACTCCAAAAACTCCTTTATTACGCCGAGGGGCTCTCTCTTGCGATACGCGGGAAATCTCTTTTCAGCGAGCCTATTCTCGCGTGGAAATATGGCCCCGTTGTCCGTGACGTTTACAAGGCTTACGAATTTGCCGGGCGAAGCTCCATCCCTTGCCCGGCGGACATTGACGAGAGCAATATCCCGGAGGACGAGTTCAACATCATCAAGACAGCTATGGATTTCTATGGCTCGTATTCCGCCGAAAAACTGGTGGAAATGACGCACAGGGAACCTCCATACAGAAATACTCCCAGAGACATGGAGATCAGCAGAAATGATATGCTGAAGTTTTTCAACGACTCGATCTTCGCGCCCGTTCCGCCTGAAATCGAAGATGCCTCATTCGACTCTATGGCAATGGAGAGCCTTGAATCTTGCTTGTAAATTTCACGACGGGAGATATCGTACTCGTCAAGTATTCTTTCGGGATTCATCCTTCTTACGTCGTATATGACAACGGATATAGAGACGTCGTTGTGTGTCTGATAACTTCAACCAGAAGAGACGATCCGGAAGAAATAGAAATCCCGCAAGGAGAAGGTAATATCAAACATACGAGCTATATCCGTACACATAAAATTGCGACCATTCCCAAAAACCTTGTGGGTTCCGCGATTATTGGCAAAGTCTCGGAACAATTTGCCCGCAAGGTAGGCCTCACAATGGCGGCGTGGCTCAAATTGCCGCTATTGTAAATCACGCGCGAGACCTACGCGAGGCGAGCGACCGGGGAGCAAATCCCCGGCCGCTCGTATCGCTTTTCGCTGTTAAATCCTCGGGTTCCTAGTTCTTGTTTGCCTGAATGACCGCCGTGTCGTAGATGGCGGCGGATTTACCGTCCACTTCCAGCGTCGCCCG
>JAITOL010000158.1 GCA_031289955.1 Synergistaceae bacterium | reverse complement strand
TGCAGTCGTAATCACGCTCGCGCAAAAGAAAGGCCGCGACGGAGCTGTCCACCCCGCCGCTCATCGCAATCATCGCTCTGGGTTTCATGCGTCGATTATATACCAAAAAACGGGCCCCTTTAAAGGAGCCCGCCCTCTAACAATTATCCGATCCGCTTATCCTTTGAACGCCTGCTCCAGATCAGCGATTATGTCTTTTATGTTCTCCGTTCCTACCGACAGACGAACCGTATTGGGCTTTATGCCCTGGTCGAGAAGCTCCTCGGGGCTGAGCTGCGAGTGAGTGGTCGTAGCCGGATGGATCACGAGCGACTTCACGTCCGCAACGTTCGCCAAAAGCGAGAATATCTCGAGCCTGTCGATGAAGTTCTGCGCTTCCTTCACTCCGCCCTTTATCTCGAAGGAGAATATGGAGCCCGCGCCGTGAGGGAAATATTTTTTGTATGCCGCGTGGCTGGGCTCTGTTGGCAGAGAGGGGTGGTGAACAGCCTCGACCTTCGGGTGGTTCTTCAGGTAGTCAACGACTTTGAGGGCGTTTTCCACATGGCGTTCCACACGAAGGGAGAGTGTTTCCACCCCCTGCAACAATAGGAAGGCGTTAAACGGGGAAATAGCCGCGCCGGTGTCGCGCAGCAGGATGGCTCGTATCCTTACCACAAAAGCGGCAGCTCCTACCGCCTTCGTGAACGAGAGACCGTGATAGCTCGGGCTCGGTTCCGTTATCTCCGGAAACTTGCCGGAGGCCTCCCAATCGAATTTGCCCGAGTCGACGATCAGCCCTCCGAGCGTCGTGCCGTGCCCTCCGATGAATTTCGTCGCGGAATGCACTACGATATCCGCTCCATATTCAATGGGACGGACGAGGTACGGCGTCGTGAACGTGGCGTCGACGACGAGAGGTATCTTATGTTTGTGGGCTAGGTCGGCTATCTCCTTGAAGTCGATGACGTTCGAGTTGGGATTGCCGAGCGACTCTATGAATAAAGCTTTGGTGTTCGGGCGGATGGCCGCCGCGAACGATCCCGGCACGTCGGGATCGACGAATGTAGTGGTTATGCCGTAAAGAGGCAGAGTATGGGCGAGAAGGTTGTAGGTGCCGCCGTATATCGTCTTGGCCGATACAATATGGTCTCCGGCCTTCGCCAGATTGAGGAACGTATATGTGATGGCGGAAGCGCCGCTCGCGAGAGCGAGAGCCGCTACGCCACCCTCGAGGGAGGCGATTCGCTTCTCGAGAACGTCCTGCGTCGAGTTCGTGAGGCGCCCGTAGATATTGCCGGCGTCGGTCAGGTTGAAACGCGCAGCCGCGTGAGCCGAGTCGCGGAAGACATACGACGTCGTCTGATAGATCGGCACCGCCCTGGCATCGGACGCCGGATCGGGAAGTTCCTGCCCTACGTGAAGCTGTTTTGTCTCAAAAGCCCATGCGTCGGTGTTTTTTGCGATTGCCACTGATAACTCCTCCTCTATTCGGCGAACATTGCCGTCGACAGATAACGCTCGCCTGTGTCAGGCAGGATTACAACTATCGTCTTGTCCTGGTTTCCGGGGCGCAGGGCCAACTGAGTCGCGGCGTAAAGCGCGGCGCCGGAGGATATTCCAACGAGCAGCCCCTCCGTCTTAGCTATCTCGCGGCCGGTCGCGAACGCGTCCTCGTCCTTGACCGGGAAAACCTCGTCGTACAGCTTCGTGTCGAGCACATCGGGGACAAAGCCCGCTCCTATGCCCTGAATCTTGTGAGCGCCGGGAGTGCCCTTCGAGAGCACCGGAGAGCTTTCAGGTTCAACCGCCACTATCGAAAGCCCCGGCTTCTTCGATTTGAGAAAACCGCCCGCGCCGGTGAGAGTTCCGCCAGTTCCTACTCCGGATACGAATATGTCGACGGCGCCGTCGGTGTCGTCCCATATCTCCGGGCCCGTCGTCGCGCGATGGATGGCCGGGTTCGCGGGATTGACGAACTGGCCGGGGATGAAGCTGTTGGGGATCTCGGCGGCGAGTTCATCCGCCTTCGCGATCGCGCCCTTCATTCCCTTTGCGCCTTCGGTCAGGACAAGCTCGGCGCCGTAGACGCGGAGCAGGTTGCGGCGTTCGAGGCTCATCGTCTCGGGCATGGTCAGGATTATCCTGTAGCCCCTGGCCGCCGCGACAGCGGCGAGACCTATGCCGGTGTTGCCGCTGGTCGGCTCGATGATGACAGAATCGGGACGTAATTTTCCGGCCTTCTCGGCATCCTCAATCATGGCCTTCGCGATGCGATCCTTGACGCTCCCCGCCGGATTGTAATATTCCAGCTTCGCCAGGATCTTCGACGTGACGCCATGTTTTGCCGAATACTTCCCGAGTTGCAGCAATGGTGTTTTGCCTATTAGATCAGTGATTTCCGAGTAAATTTTCGCCATGATCGCACTTCTCCTTTAATATTGAAATTTATATTACCACGATTTTTAATAACTACACTTTAACGGTATATGAGCGAACCCGATCATCATCGCCATTAACTTTATTCATATCAGAATAATAGGATTATATCGGCAAAAAACATTTTGTCAATACCCATGAACGAACATAAATCGGTGCGCGCAAATTGTGAAATCAAACTTGTCTATATCGAATAATCCAGACCCGCGAGATTGTGGCTTTCGTTAACCAGCTCCTCGAGCGTGATGTTGTCGAGATAGTCGTTGATGACTTTGTTGAGCCCTTCCCACATGGGCAAAGTGGGACACCAGCCGCTTCTGGGACATCTGTTCGGGTCGTCCTCCATGCAGGCCACCGGGGACAGATCTCCCTCGACGGCACGGAGAATATCCCCCACCCTGTAATCCCGCGGCGGCTTCGCGAGGCGGTAACCGCCGTCCTTTCCACGCGAGCTTTTGAGATAACCGACCCTGCTCAGCATTGGTATTATCTGCTCGAGATACTTTATTGTTATCTCCTGTCGCGACGATACGTTTCTGAGCGGGATGAACTCGCCCGTGTCGTGGAGGGCCAGATCGACCATAACCCTCAGCGCGTAGCGCCCTTTTGTCGATATTTTCAAACATAACGCCTCCTTTCGGCATATACTGACACTAGGTCTACCATCACAATAAATAATACCGATTAATTATATAATTTCAATAGGTAATGAGGTAAATAATTTTCCGGGATGGAAAGAATTGTGTTATAGCTGAACCGAAAGGGGCGTAACTATCCATGGATATATGGCGACGATGCCTATTATCCTGGCAGTGTGGAATACGGATGCCGTGAGCGAATCCGCGCCCACCTCCTCAGCATACGCCGTTATCTGGGTGAGACCCGCCGGGGCGGCGCAGAGCAGGCACGTCGTCGCGTCCCAGCCCGTGGTCTTCCACAGCAGAAACGCGAGAGAGAGGCATCCGCAAAGCATGACGAGCGTCACCGTCACCGCTGGCAAAAGAAGCGAACCCAGCTGATACGCCATCTCAGGCTTCATCCTCTGTCCCATCGCGAGCCCGAGACAGACCTGCGCGACCCACCGTATCCTCGTGTCGTACGAATATCGCTTGTTGACGGCTACGGAATATACGCCGCACACGGCCATAGCTCCGAGCATAGCGCCTGTCGGAACCTTGAGGCGGTACGCCAGCGCGGCGCCGGCGAAAGCCCCCGCGCCCATGGCGAAGTAGTCGCGGAGACCGAACGGCGCTATGGACGAGTCGGACGCCTCTATCCTCACATAGCCTTTATTAGCGCCGATCTTCGAGAGGTAAGGTATGAGGGCCAGGAACGTCACGACCCTGAAGAGCTGCACGAACGCGATGACGGACACGTCCGCGTCGATGGACATCCCAAACGCGCTCATCTCCGCGATGCCGCCGGCCGCCCCGCTTATCAAGGCGGTTTTGAGCGACACCCCGCTTTTGCCCCCCATGAAGTACATGGTATATCCGCAAACGAGCGACAAGCACAGCATACCGGCGGTCTGAATGATGACCGGCGCCGCGAGGCTGGAGAGCCGTCTCAGCACATTTCTGTCTATCTGACGGCCTATCATTACGCCTATCATCAAATTGGCCCCGAACGATATGGGCCACATGACAAGCGGAGGAAAATGCCCCGACAGGGAAAGCGCCCCCGTGGCGAACATAGCCCCAAGGAGCGCGGGATTTGGCAGTTTGCAACGTTTGAACACCGCGGCGCCGAGAGCGCCGAGAGGAAACACGAGACAGAAACTCAAAAATTGAACGGCAGCCGAACTCACGACCGACTTAGTACGTCTTCCGCACTCTCACGCTCTTCATGAACGGGCGCGCGAGCGGCAGCATGATCGACGCCAACGCTATCACGGTGAGCACGATCGTTATGGACGAATTCAGGAATACTTTGGGATAACTGCCTCTCGTCAATATCAAAGCCCTCCTCAGGTTCGCCTCCATTATAAACCCAAGGACGAAACCGAGAACCGTGGCGGCATGAGGCAAACGCATTTTGCGCATAAAATATCCCAATACCCCGCACAGAAGCGCCACCAGAACGTCGAACCGCACCGCGTTGAAAGCGTAGGCCCCGGTGAAGACAAGCGTTATTACCTAAATTTCCTGTTATATTGAGCATATACAAGATAAACCTTGAATTCAAGCGGAGATATGCCATTTCTTGCCCCGACTTCGGCGAATTTAAGCATGATATTCAGTGATACCAAGAGTTGACGAAAACAGCGGGGCACTACAGGGCAGCCATAGGTATTCTGTACGCTTTTGTCATAACGACCACTCCCTCAGAATTTTTATATTGGGCGCTATTCCACAATATCTGGAATCGACCTGTTTCCAGACCGCATGAAAGATTTTTACAACATTTTCATACTGTGTTTTACTTTATCAAACCGCGTTTCCTGGCTCCGGTATCGTTGATTACAGCTATGCAATCTGGACGCAACCCCATGGCTTTAACATAAGGTCAATTTCTTTACTATATCCCCTATTTTATCTGTTTGAAATGTCCAATACAGCTTATCCGCAAGGATCTCTGACATTTTGCGATTATCTTTGCCTCGTCCGTATTCCTCAAGAGTCCTTACCGCCACATAGAGAGCCGGCTGTCGTCTTTATATATCGGACACCGACAGGCTCGGCACTCCATTCTCCACCGACAGCTCCAACAGTGAGCGATAATCCGTCACCGACCTTTTGTCGCGATCGGCGGAGGCGATGAATACGCCTACTCCAACCACGGAGGCGCTGAACTCGCGAACCATTAGGAGCATCCCGGCCGCAGTGCTGCCACCCCTCATAAAGTCGTCTATTATCAAGACCCTGCTCGGAGGATTGATGAACCTCGTGCCCAGGTACATCGTCCGAACATCTCCGTTGCCGGTCGGAAAGTGAACCCCGACGGCCGGGCCGTCGCTCGGTCTGTTGCGAAAGCGGCAGACCGCCAGCGGCACACCGAGGGCGTAAGATGTGAAAAACGCCACGGGGATGCCCTTGACCTCCGACGTCAGCACGACCGTCGGTTTTTTATCCTCGAACAGGGAAGCCATCGTAAAACCGAGAAAGGAGGCCCACTCCGGGTCGAACAGCAGATCCGTGTAATAGACCAGCTCGCCGGGAAGAAGCCGTTCGGGAACCGAGAGTATGCCGGCCAGCTCGCGCAGTTTATCCGCGCGGTATTCCCTGGAGGGGGACGGAATGAAGTAGGCGCCTCCACTGCGGCCCCTGTCGGTGACTATGCTCCCGACGCCTTCGCTCTGGAGCGCGTCCGATATTATCTCGATGTCGTCGCTGACGAGCGTCTTCGAAACTCCAAAACCGTTGGCGGTTTCGGTAAGGGACATTTGTCTGGAAGGGTGCAGCAACAACCTGGAAGCTATGCGGATCAGGCGCTGGGTTCTCTTTCCTCTCATCGGTCATCACTCCAAAACCAAAATTTGTCGAAGCCATTCGAACTTGCATCCATTTAAAACATCGCCGCACCCGTTCGGTTTTTTATACAGCGCGAAAAATGCGGAACCGCTGCCGCACAAACCCCACGCCACAGCCCCCGAATCGTCAGCGCGCGCGCGCAGCTCGTCATAACGCGGTCTGTGGGGCGCTAATTCCATAAAATCATTCGGCAGAAGCCCAACCCGTTTCCCATCTCGCAACGCGCCCAAAACCGACATCGCTTCGTCATGCGCCGCCGATTCGCTCATAGCGCCGCCCACTGACGCCCGGGACGCGTCGAGCGCGGCATAAGCCGACGCTGTGTCTGACGCCCATTTTGGGAAAAAAATAACGGCCGACAGAGATAAATCTCCGTCCAACCCCTCCAATACGTCGCCCACTCCGCCGGCCAGCGCCAGATTATGTTCGGATGCCAAAAACGCCACGTCGGCCCCCAAAGCAGCCGATGTGGATATCGCGTCCGACCTGCGCCCCAATCTGCCGCACAGCCGCATAAGGGCGGCGGCGTTTCCGCTGCCGGCGCCCACTCCGCTGCCCATAGGCACGTGCTTAAAAAGCTTGATCCGGGCTCCCGGCAGCGCCTCGTCTCCCCAGGCTTTCCTGATATGACGGCAGGCCGCGGCCAATATGTTCTCCCCCGGTATTTCAGCGCCGGTCACTGAAATCTCATCGGTTTGACCGAATGAGACCTCCAGAGTCTCGGGCGACACAAGACGCCAATACAGCGAACAAACGTCGTGATAACCATCAAATCGCTTGTTCAGGACGCGAAGCGCCAAATTTATCTTAATTGAGCATATTTCCTGATAAAACATCGCGATACGGCGGAGCGGGACGTCCGCGCCGCCGGGAAACGCATTCCTGCTTACAGGCTATCTTCGCGGGGCAGCAACCTGAGCTCGACCTCTTTTGTGAGGAGGTCGGCATAACTGAAAGAAACCGTGCTGTTCTGAGACTCGACGAAAAGTGTGAAAAGACTCGGATAAGCTTCCATTATCACGCCCTGGCGGGCTTCAGCTTTTCTGCGTCCATTGGCGGCTCTGTAAAAAACCCTCGAACCTCTGTGCTGAGTGACCTGCTCCCTTATTGCGCTCAATGTATCAGTCAAATCAATCACTCCCAAAAGACATCATATTAACTTTAATCTTAACATAAATATGGAGATAACTCAAGATTAACGTTAGTATTCGTCGTTATGGCCACAATAACCGCAAATACATACAAAAAAGTAAACAATTTTGTAATAAGCGGCTCTCTTTTGTGTGCTTACATAAAAAACAGCCGCCCTTCATGCTTGAAGGAGCGGCCGTTTGGTTTCACCAAATGGCTAAGGGGTTTAAACTAGAAAATCACCGCGCCGATCATTCCCGCAATAAAAAGCGGTATATTGTAGAAGACAAAAGTCGGAACACAGGTACCCCAGATGTGATTGTGCTGGCCGTCCGCGTTGAGACCGGCGGTTGGCCCAAGCGTCGTGTCGGAAGCCGGCGAACCGGCATCGCCCAGCGCCGCAGCTGCGGCGATGAGACATACCGTAGCCCCGACGGAAAGACCGCGCAGCCGCCCCAGGGGGCAGTAGATAGCCGCTATTATCGGGATGGTTCCGAATGAAGTTCCTATGCCCATCGTAACGAGAAGACCGACAGCCAGCATGATGAACGCCCCGCCAAGCGCACTGCCGCCGACCATCCCCGCGACCGCCGACACAAGCTGTTCCACAGATTTCGTCTCTCTCAGCACGCTGCCGTACCCGGAGGCTATCAGCATTACGAACGCGATGAGGCCCATGATCTCGAGACCTCCCATGAAGCTCTCGTCGATCTGACGCCACTTCAGCGCGCCTGTGAGGATCATCACTATGATGGCCGCGAGAGCGCCTATCGGCAGCGAGTTTGTCCAGAGCTGCGCTCCGAAGGCCACTATTACCGCTATGAGCGTCATTAAATGCGTTTTTGTGAATTCGTCGGAGGTTTCGCTCATCGAACCCTCGCCGCCCGCTATTGGAAGATCCTTATATTCGCGCGGCTTGTTGTAGGCCGCGAATATGGCGAGCAGGAAGCCCACGAGCATCCCGGCGCCAAGAATCCACGTGTACGCGTAAACGGCGTTTTTGGCCACTTCCATCCCGTTCTTGCCCATCTCGGCGGAGACTATGCCATGGAAAACGAGGCCGAATCCGACCGGGAGCGCGACATAGGGCGCTTTCAGGCCGAAGGCGAGCGCGCACGCCGCCTGACGGCGGTCGACCTTCAGCTCGTTGAAAAGATAGAGCAGAGGCGGGACGAGTATCGGAATGAACGCAATGTGAACAGGAACCACTGTTTCCGCGATAACCCCTATGAACGCCAGAATAAACATCAAAACGATCTTGTGCCCCTTGACGATCCTGGCTATGCGTTTACATGCCACGGCCGCCAAACCGGTTTTGTTGATGGCCACCGCGAACGTGCCCAGCAGAAAATAAGCGAGCGCGGTCTCCGCGTTGCCCCCCATTCCGCCGATCATTATCTCCATGGTACCGCCGACGGACATTCCCGCAGTCAAACCCGCCACAATCGCCGCTATGAGAAGCGCGAGCGATATGTTGAGGTTGATGAGGCATAACGCGCACATGACAATTACTGAAACCACCACAGGATTTGTAATGAGCATTACACAAAAAACCTCCATTCTTATAGTTTTTGGGCATATGCCCATTGGCATATCAAGGCTGTTTTGTGATTTCTTTTAGAGTTTTGCAACCTAGGAAGATTATTTACCGGGGGTGTCAATTAATCATCAATATAATTGACGATTATTTTTCTAAGAAATCACTGAGTTAAGGTTATTAAATCAGCGGTTCCCTAACTTGGCGTCAACTAAAAACCGCGCTCTGTGCCGCTTTGACCTTTACGTCCAGTCATCCACCCTGACGCCCACGACCTGTGAAAGGCCGGGCTCCGCCAGAGTCACTCCATAGAGCGAGTTGGCGCGCTCCATCGTCACCCTCCTGTGGGTCATTACGAATATCTGGCGCTCGCGGGAGGCGTCTCGCGTGAGATCGGCAAATCGCCTGAGGTTGACCTCATCGAGCGCGGCGTCAACCTCGTCCAGCACGGCTATCGGACAGGAAGCCACCTCGAGCGACGCGAAGAGCAGCGCTATCGCGGACAGCGACTGTTCGCCGCCCGACAGTTGGGTTATGCTTGTGGGGTGTTTGCCTGGGGGGCGCGCCACTACGTCGACGCCGCTGTCCCAGAGGGACTCGCCCTCTATCATCTCCAGCTTCGCGTCTCCCCCGTTGAAAAGCTGCTGGAAGAGAGCGTTGAATTTTTTGTCTATCTCCTCGAGGGCGCCGGTGAAGATCGTGCGGGCTTGCTCGTCCGCGTCGGAGATAAGCCGCTCGAGCTCCCTGATGCTGCCGCCGACGTCGTCGAGCTGCTCGCCCAAAAACGCCAGACGATCACGCAGGCTGCGCTCCTCCGAGAGCACGCCCATGTCGACGTCGCCCATGGCCTTGAGGCTCCTGTCGCACTCCCTTATGAGGCGCCGCAATTCCTCAGGGTTTTCATTCGGCGCCGAATCAGGACCGGGATACGGATACTGCTCCTCCCAGGTCTGGATCAATTCCGTGCGTTCGCGCGTGAGTTCCGCCTCTTTCAAGTTCGCTGCGGTCGCCGCCGCAGAACCCGATTGAAGCGCGGCATGCGCCGATGCGAGACGAATCGTTCTCCTGTTTCTGTATGCCGTTATCGCGTCGTAACGCTCCTTGAACTCCGCCATTTCGCGAGACGCGTTCCGTCTCCGGCCCGCGACCTCCGCGTATCTCCGCGCCAGAGATTTCAGGTTTGCTCTGTTTGTGAGAGCGTCGCGATCGCACGACGACAGCTCCTCATCGAGATCCGATATGGATTTCCGGACGGACTTCATCTCGGTCGACATGCGTTCGCCAAGGACAAAACCGCTCCTCAGCTTCTCCTCCGCCAGAGCCACTTTGCCCTTGAGGCGTTCTATCTCCTTTATCATCTTCACATCGGCCTCGGGGGCCGCCGCCGGATCCGCGCCGCCGACGATGGACGCTTTGCGCCGCGCGAGCTCCGCATATGACCTGCCGCACTCCCGGAGCGACTCCATGAGGGATTCCCGTTCGCCCTTAGCGCGCGTCCTCTCCCTCTGCATGTTCTCCCTGCGCTCGTCGCACGCGCTCCTGCGCGAGGAGAGTTCCCTGATTTCAAT
This sequence comes from Synergistaceae bacterium, assembly GCA_031289955.1. Classification (GTDB taxonomy): domain Bacteria; phylum Synergistota; class Synergistia; order Synergistales; family Synergistaceae; genus JAIRKI01. The sequence goes on along the minus strand of JAITOL010000158.1, from coordinate 21,257 downwards.
GGAGACGGCGTCGCGTTTCGCGGCGGCGGCGGCCTCCTCCTCCTCCAGACGCGCAAAACCTGCCGACAGCGACTCCACCAGAAGGCGGGACGCGTTCGTCTCCGCTTCGAGACGCGTTATGGCGCTCATTATCTCCATGGCCCGTCCCGGCTTCTGCGAGCGGCCGCCGGATATGGAACCTCCCGGCTGGAACACATCGCCCTCGAGCGTGGCGACTGGTCCTCTGAAACCGCCGCGCACCAGCTCCTGACCGACTCTGTAGCTCTCGGTTATGAGAAGGTCGCCCATCATGTGCTCCAGCGCCGGGCGCCAGTGCGCGTCCGATTTGACGAGTTCCATGGCCCATCCCACTATCCCGTCGGTCGGCATCCTGTATGAGTAGTCGCGATTCCGCGGCCTGCAACGTTCGAGAGGAAGGAACGTCGCGCGTCCCATCTGGTTTTTCTTGAGAAGGTCTATACAGCCGCCCACCTCGCCCATCGTGTCGGCCAATATCCAGAACTGCCTGCCGCCCAAAAACGCTTCCATGGCGGCGGCAAGTTCCTGAGGACACTCGAACGCGTCTATCGCCGCCCGCAGATTCGCCTTGACCTTGCCCAGCCTCACCGCAGAGAGCACATGCTGCACGGGGCGAGGATACACCTCGGCGGCGGCCTGCTCCTGGAGCTCAGACAGGCGGTTCGAGAGTTTTGTGAGCTCCCTCCTGTTTCTCTGAAGGTCGCTCGACGTCCCCTGAAGTTTCGCGTAGACGTCCCTGTGATGAGAGGAAGCGCGCTCCTGTTCGTCGAGGATCTCCGTTTGGCGCCGTTCGAGCTCATCCATCTCCCGCTTCACGGCCTTGAGCGGATCCGGGCCCAACGCCGCGTCATCCGCCCGGTTTCTCGATTCGCGCAGCGACGAGCCTATGGACGCGATGCGCCCCCTCAGCGCCGACATGCCCCCGTCTATCTCCCCTCGCTCGCGGTTGATTCGCTCGATCTCCTCACGCGCCTCCCTCGTGCGCTCCTCGTGAAGCCTGTGAACCTCCGAGGCCTCGGCGAGGGATTTCCTGCCGATATCGAGTTCTTCCTTGATCGCTTTCTCCGACGAGGCATATTTTTCGCTCTCTACCTTCAGCTCCGACAATCGCCGCTCCAGCTCGGCCCGCTCCTCATGTATCTGCGAGGCGCGCCTCGCGGACGACGTGAGCGACGCTCCATATCCGTAGGCCGTCCGGACGAAACCGGCCAGCGTGTCCTTCGTCGAATCGAGCTCGCGTATCTGTCTCTGGCGGGCGTTCGACATATCCGCTATCTCCGCCTCCAGACGCCGCAAACTCCGCTCCCAGCCCGACGCCCACATTTCCTTCACAAGCGAAGCGCCGGCAAGACGGAGTTTCTCCTCCTCGAGCTCACGCGACGCTCTCTCGTTCGTGGTTCTGCGCGCCCAATAGTAAATACGCCTGTGCTCCTCGAGCGAGTCGAGCAGCTCGCGGGCCGCCGCGGCTCGTTTGACCTCGGGGGCTATCTCCTCGTAACGGGCCTTGAGCTCGGATGAGAACGTCCTGAGCCTCACATATTCCTCGTGGGCCTGAGCAAGCCGGCCCGACGCCTCCTCGCGCCGTTTTCTGTACGAGTCGATCCCAAAAAGGGACTCGAGAAGCACGCGGCGAGCCGGAGGCCGCTGCTGAATGACCTCGGAGACGTCGCCCTGCCCGATAAAAGCGAACTTGTCCCCTCCGAGCTGCCACAAGCGCTTCGTCTCGTCGAGCTCCGACAGTGTGACTCGCGAACCGTCGACGGTCACGACCGTACCGGCATCCAGCGAAACCTTCCTGCGTATCGTGCATACGCGGGAGCTCTCCCGAAGCTGGACGGACACGAACGCCTCAGTTCCGCGTTCCCTTGACGCGGAACCGTGGAATATGAGGCCGTCCTGTTTTACTATGCGCAGTTTGGACGAATGGGAATCGCCGAGCACCCACCTCAGCGAGTCGAGAATGTTGCTCTTCCCGCTGCCGTTCGGGCCGACTATGGCAGTCAGCCCAGGATCGAGGGGTATCTCGTGGGAGCCTCCGAAGCTTTTGAAATCCTTAAGCTGAAGTCGTGCTATGTACAACGACAGTGGCCTCCCGCCGTTCCATGACCTCTACCCTGTGCACGACGCGAGACAGCGTGCCCTGAAAGTCTATCTTGAATTTGTCCCATGCGTACTCGGGATACTCGGCGAGGTAGAATCTTCGGTCGAACTCATCCTCCCACATGGACAGGTACGTCTCCGCAATATAGCGGGCTATGGCGGGGTGAAGCTCGATGAGAAAAGCCTCCGAGTTCGAACCGAGGACCGCTTTCCTGATGAAGCGCTTCACCTTCATCGCGACCGTCTCCTCTTTGTCGACCCATCCCAAACCGCCGCAGAACGGACAGCTTCTGCTCATTATGGAGCGCATGTCGAGCCTTGCCCGTTTGCGGGTTATCTCGACGAGCCCGAGAGCGGTAACTCCGTACACCCTCGCCTTGCAGCGGTCGCCCTTGAACAGCTCTTGCAGCGACTCGACGAGCTTGTTTCTGTCGCCGGGGCTGTCCATATCTATAAAGTCGATCACGACGATGCCTCCGATAGCGCGCAGCCGCAGCTGGCGGGCTATTTCCTCCGCCGCTTCGAAGTTCGTGTGATACACAGTATCCTGAAGATCTTTAGAGCCTATGTATTTCCCCGTGTTCACATCGATGACCGTGAGCGCCTCCGTCTGATCTATGACGAGATAAGCGCCGCTCTGGAGCCAGACCTTGCGGTCATGCAGCTCCTCTATGGCCCGCTCTATGCCGTAAACGTCGAAAACGGGCATGTTTCCCTTGTAAAGAGAGAGCTCCGGCCGCGTCTCCGGAGCGAAGCGTTCTACGAATGCCGATATGTTTTCAAACTCGTCGCGCGAGTCCACCACGATCTCGCCGATGTTGTCAGTAAGCTCGTCGCGCAGTATCCTCTCCACGAGCCCTATATCTCTGTGGAGAAGGCATGGCGCCGTGTTTTTTTTTGCCTTGCGCTCGACCTCGCGCCACTCGTCCATCAACTCAGACACGTCGCGGGCCAGGCTCTCCTCGTCGCAGTATTCGGCCACAGTCCGCACTATCAGCCCGTACCCGTCAGGCCGGAGTTTCCTGGCTAACGCCCGCAGCCGGCCCCTCTCGTCGTCGTCCGCGATCCTCTTCGACACTCCGACATCGCGGTTGGACGGCACGAGGACGAGATAGCGTCCGGCCAGAGACACCCTCGGCGAAACGCGCGCGCCCTTTCCCCTGTTCGGCGTCTTGAGCACCTGAACAATCATCTCCGCGCCCGGTTTCACGACCCCGTCGCGCACGTCGTTGAGGTACAAAAAACCGTTGCGGCCGTCGCCCAGGCTCAGGAATGCGGCGTTCATGCCGGGGAGCACGCTGTCGACCCTGGCCTTGTATATCTCTCCGGTCCTCTGTCGTTCGAGCATACGCTCTATGTAGAGGTTGTCGAGGCGGCCGCGCTCGTCGAGGATCGCTATCCTCATCTCCTCTGGGTCTATCACGTTCACCACGAACTTCATTTCCCTGTTTTTATCCTTATTATTATTATTCACAATATTCCTCCGTCCCCTGCGTCACCCCGGCGGATTCGTCCCAGCGGCCCACGGCCGTTCTCACTATGGACAGATCCTTCCAACCGGAAATCATCCGCGACGCAACGAGCGACTTCACCATGCGCGACGCTCCGGATCGCTCCAGGTCGGTGACGGACAGCGTTATTTCTCTTCCCGTCGTCTTTATATCCAAAAGTGTGCCAAGTCCCGTAAATTCATCCTCGAGCGTCCGGCTTATATCCTCGGGGCCAGCGCCGTTCAACGGTTCGATTATATACGAAGCGGCGGCGCACAGTTTAGCGAGCGATATGCCGCTCGTTTCTTTCGCCTCAAAAATATCGATTCCCGCCGGCATTGCGGCCCTCCAGGAGGCGAGGGAATTATCGTTCCACCGCTCAAACCAGAACTCGGCCGGTTCGCGCAGCCCCACTATCCCGACGGGAAGAGGCGGGCCGAACGCCGTCCTTGGATGAGGGGAAAAACCCTGCGTGTATTCCATAGAAATTCCGGCCCTTCGCGCGGCCCTGGTGAAGAGGATCGGAAGGTCGACGTGAGGAATGAACACCGACAGACCCATTTTCGAAAAAATCGCTCGTATGCGGGGCATGGCTCAGAACACCCGCGGCATGGAGGCGCAGACCGCGCTCCTGGTCTGCCATCCACAGCCGTTGCATCCGCCGTCCGCGCAGTCCGGCGTCGGTTCGCCGCCTAACGCGCGCTCGCGCTCGGACGCCAGGAACTCCTTCGAGACCCCAACGTCTATCATGTCCCACGGCAGAGTTTCGTCGAGAGCCCTCGTCCTGTTGGCGTACCAACCCGGGTCGATGTCCATATCCCTGAATACGCCCTCCCAAAGCCCGAAATCGAAACACTCGGTCCATCCGTCGAACCTGGCGCCCCTGCGCCACGCCTCCAGCACCGCCGCGCCGAGCTCCCGCCCGCCGCGCGCGAAGACCCCCTCCAGAAACGTCTGATCGGGCTCATGATACGACAGAGATATTTTTTTGCTTTTGACACGGCCTTTGACATATCTGCCGCGCTCGCGCAGAGATTCCCTCGACTCCTGCGCCTCCCATTGAAAAGGGGTGTGCGCTTTCGGGACGAAACCGGCGAGCGAGACCGATATCTCTCCCCTTCTTTTGTTGATTCTGGCATGATGTACGGCCCTGTCCGCGATATCTATGATTCCGTCGAGGTCGGATGTGGTCTCCGTAGGCAGCCCCATCATGAAATAGAGCTTGATGCGTTCCCAGCCGTGCCTGAACGCCGCGTCGAGCGCCGAGGTCACGTCATCGTCAGTGATGCCTTTATTGATAACGCTCCTCAGGCGTTCGCTCCCAGCCTCCGGAGCGAATGTCAGGCCTCCGCGCCTCATTACCTCGAGGCCGGCGGCCAGCTCCACAGAGAACGAATCCATGCGGAGGCTCGGCAGGCTGATTTTTATGTTGTCACGCTCCAGTTTCGCGGACATGGATGACAGCAGGACATTAAGACCGCTCCAGTCGCAAGTCGCCAAAGAGAGCAGGCCAACTTCCTCCCAGCCCGTATAGCCAAGCAGCGCGTCGAGCTGATCCTCCGCGGAAGAAGCCCCGCGTTCGCGGCGAGGGCGGCCAGTCATGCCGGCCTGACAGAAACGGCATCCCCTCGTGCATCCTCTGAAGACCTGCACAGCTACCCTGTCGTGTACTATGCCGCAGTTCGGCACAACCATGGTGCGGTGAATGAAACCGCCGTCGAGATCCTCGATAACCGCGGAGCGCGTGACATCCGTCGAGACGCCTGGCACATACACGCCCGGGACGCGGGATAGAGCGCCGAGCTTCTCGGCGCGAGATCCGCCCTTGAGTTCGCCCAGAACGCTCATTACTGCCGGCAGCAGTTCCTCTCCGTCACCGACGCAAAACGCGTCGAAGAATATCTCGAATGCCGCCGGCGCGCAGGCCCCTCCTCCGCCGCCTATTACAATGGGGTCTCCATCGTCGCGGCATGAGCTCTCGAGCGGTATTCCGCCGAGATCGAGCATCGTCAGCATATTGGTGGCGCACAGCTCGTACTGGAGCGTAAAACAGACCGCGTCGAAATCGCGCAGGACTCGCCCGCTTTCGAGCGAGCCGAGCGGCAGACGAGCCTCCCTCATGGCGGCCTCCATATCGGGCCACGGGCAGTAAACGCGCTCGGCGTCCGCGTAATCGCAGGTTTTGACGAGCGAATAGAGAATCTGGTATCCGAGATAGCTCATTCCAACTTCGTAGACATCGGGAAACGCGAGGCAGACGCGAACCATATCCCGCGCGTCGTCCTTGACATAAGCGCCCCACTCTCCGCCCAAGTATCGCGCGGGGCGTTTGACCGACGCCAGAAGGGGCACTAGAGGATTGTTCATTCCTTCGAGGATCATAAGACCGAGAACTCCTTAAATAAAAAAATTTTTTTCACGATACCTGCAAAAATTTTTCCCTTACCGGAGAGATCGCTACGCTCTGAACGAGCGCCAGCGCGAAAGCCACCATAATCAGAGAACTTCCGCCATAGCTGAAAAGCGGCAGGGGAAGGCCGGTTATAGGAGCGAGCCCCATGCTCATCGCTATGCTCTCCATCACCTGGAACCAAAGCCACGCCACAACTCCTATGCACAGGATTTTAGCCCTCGTATCCTTCGTCCTGAACGCCCCTCGCAGTATCCTCCAGAAGAGACAGCCAAAGAGAACCACCACCACGAGCCCGCCGACGAAACCGAATTCCTCCGAGAACACGCTGAATATGAAGTCGGTGTGCGGCTCCGGCAGAAAATGCAGCCTGCCCTGAGTCCCCTGGAGAAAACCCTTCCCCCACAGGCCTCCGGAACCGACCGCTATGCGGGATTGGATGACGTTGTATCCTGCGCCCTGAGGGTCTATATACGGATCGAGGAAGACCACAAGCCGCAGCTTCTGATAATCCCTCAAAGTCTTCCAGAAAACCGGCATTGTCAAAAGGGCCAGCATGACCATTCCTCCGAGGTATTTCCCCGGAGCGCCGGCCACGGTCAGGATGGCGAATATTATGGCGACGTATACGAGCGCGCTTCCGAGATCGGGCTGCAACAAAACCATCACGACGCTCACTCCGGATAGAGCGAGAGTCGACATGAGATTTTTCATATTGTCCGGCGGGTATCGCGAACAGAAACGCGACAGGACGAGTATCAGGGCGACCTTGCCCAGTTCGGCGGGCTGAAAGCTCAAGCCGCCGATCTGAAACCACCTCACTGCGCCTTTGGAGACCGCGCCCATGGCATCCAGCGCGATCAGGAGCAGAACGACAGCGCCGTATACCCATGCCCCGAATCTGATGAACCTGCGATAACCTATTCTGAGCACCGCGACGTAAAGAACCGCGCTGGCCCCGGCCCATACGAGCTGCCGCAGGACATATGTCATCGTCGATGTCCTCACCCCTATGCCGGCGCTGTAAATCGACACCAGGCCCAGGGCAAAGAGCGCGCCGACGATGACGATCATTATGCGGTCGAGCCCGGTCCCTATCTCGCTCCAGCTATATCCCGCATCCTGGAGCATCTTACCTCCCCTGCCTGCGTCTCCGCAGTACCGTCATGATCGGAATATTGGCCACCAAGGCGACGGAGTCCTCCTCGTTTTCGAGCGCGAGGTCGATCTCGGCCTCGTCTATATCCACATATTTCTTTATTACTTCTATTATGTCGTGTTTCATGTTCTCCATCATTCCGGGAGATATGTCGGCCCTGTCGTGCATGAGCACTACCGTCAGCCTGTCGCGCGCCAGTTGTCCCGGCGACGTGTCTCTGGTATGCTCTCCAGCGGAACCGAAAATACTCGAAAACTTTGAAAAAATACCCACCGCTCTCACCTCCCGTTTCCGAATGCTCTCTTGAAGAAACCGAACAGACCTCCGCCCGAGGGAACGTCGAGGTTCATGAACGGTACATCCTCGCCGGCGATGCGGGCCGCAATGTTTTTAAACGCCCTCGCCGCTATGGAGTTTCCGGAGAGCGTCAGTGGTTCGCCCTTGTTGGAGCTCGTGACGACCGTCTCGTCGTCCGGAACCATGCCGACGAGATCGATGGCCAGTATATCCAGCACGTCGGCTACGCCCAGCATGTCGCCCTTTCTCACCATATGCGGGCGAATCCTGTTCACTATGAGGCGTATCGGCGATTTTTCCATCGACTCGAGAAGACCGATTATCCTGTCCGCGTCGCGCACGGCGGACACCTCGGGAGTGGTGACGACGAGCGCCTCGTCAGCGCCGGCCGCGGCGTTGCGGAATCCGGACTCTATTCCGGCGGGGCTGTCTATGAGGATGTAGTCGAAATCGCTTCTGAGCTCGTCGCAGACCTTGACCATCTGGTCGCTCGTAACGGCGTCCTTGGTTTTGCTCTGGGCCGTCGGTATCATGTAAAGGTTCTCTATCCGCTTGTCCCGGATGAGAGCCTGATTGAGACGACAGATACCATCTATCGCGTCGACCAGAGTATAAACGATGCGGTTTTCGAGACCCATTATCACGTCCAGATTTCTCAGCCCCACATCTCCGTCGATGGCCACGACCTTCTTGCCCAACCCGGCCAAAGCCGTCGCAATATTTGCCGTAGCCGTCGTCTTACCGACCCCGCCCTTGCCGGAGGTCACTACTATAACGCGCGGCGCCATTATTACTCCTCCTCGAGGTTAAATAATTTAAAATTATTTCCAACTCAGGCAGATTCTTCCTTAACTACCAGCTCGCCCTTGATCGTGGGCCAATACTCTATGAGGACGACGCCATCCCTGACGCTCACGATAACATGCTTGCCCCACCATTCCGCGTCGCGGTCGAGCGAGCCTATCTTTCCCCCTATGCGGACCTGTAACGCCTCCATTGAGCGGGAGACGACAGTCGTGTTCTCGTCGCCCTCATATCCGGCGTGAACGAGACCGTTCAAGCGTCCCAATATCGTGATGTTGCCCGAAGCCAGAACTTCGGCCCCGTCGTTCACATGCCCCGCTATAATGACGTCTCCCCTGTGCTCGACCCTCTGTCCGGAACGAAGCGAGCGATGCAGCACAAGAGCGCTCGAAATTCCCGCGCCCGGCTCTGAGGTGGGTTCCGACGTCACGAGGCCGGCTCGCTTCAGTATCTCCTGAGAAGAGGCGTCGTAAGTTATCCACGCGGCGACCGATACGCCGGACGGCCACACGAACTCGGACAATATGGAACATATCGTCTTCTCGGAGAGGACGCGCGCGCCGAAATCCAGAACCACTTTGGCGCCCGGCAGTATCACTCCGCCTTTCTCCATTATACTGCCGAAAGAAGCCGTAATCTCCGAAGACGGAAGCTCCTCCGGCACGACGCACCTCAGCATCGAATCGGACATTCCCTTTAATTTTATCAAGTCTGCCACCTCTATCCTCCGTGCTGCAGCAAATAGGCGAGCATCTGGGCGACAAGCGGTCCCGCGACCGACGAACCGGATCCTCCGCCCTCTATGAGGGCCACAGCGACGTATTTTGGTTTGTTCGCGGGAGCGTAGCCCACGAACCATGCGTGGTCGTTCCCGTGAGAATTTTGAGCCGTTCCCGTCTTACCCGCGACCTCGACCCCGAAGCTGCCGGCGACCCGCCCGGTTCCCCGGGCTACTACGTCTCGGATGCCACGCCTTATTATATCCATATTGGTCTTCGAAGCCCTGACGTCGCGCCATTCCGGTTTTTTGTCCGCGTTGAAGCGCGGAACCACGAGCCGCCCTCCGTTGGCGAACGCGGAGTATACCCTGGCGAGCTGCATGGGGGTCATGAGGAGAAAACCCTGCCCTATGGCGTAATTCACGGTATCCCCCTGATACCACGACTCGCCGAAACGGCTTCGCTTCCAGTCGCGTCCGGCGATGTTCCCGCTCGACTCCCCGGGGATATCTATTCCCGTCCGTTCGCCGACCCCAAAATCATGTCCCCATTCTATCAGCTTATCGACCCCAAGTTTCACGCTCATCTGATAAAAATACACATCGCACGAATCGCGCAAAGCGCCAACCATATCCTCAGTGCCGTGTCCCGAACGCTTCCAGCATCTAAATGTCTGAGGGCCGAGTTTGAAATTGCCGGGACAGAAGATTGTCGATTTCGTCGTCGCCACCTTCTCCTCGAGAATGCCGGTCGCGGTGACGACCTTGAACGTGGAGCCCGGGGGATAAGCCCCGCCTATGGCCCTGTTCATCATCGGCCTGTCCTTGTCCGACAGCAGCGCGTTCCACTCCTTGTTCGATATGCCCCATGTGAGCGGGTTCGGGTCATACGTCGGGGACGAGAGAAACACCTTTACCGAGCCGTCGTCCACGTCCATCGCTATGATGGCGCCGCGCCTGCCCTCCATGAGCCTCAGAGCCTCTCTCTGCGCGGCGAGGTCGAGCGTCAGATTTATGTCGTTTCCCTTCTGGGGATCGTTGTAGTTCACGTTGCGAAGCCGCCTGCCTCGTGAATCCACCTCCACGACCTGCTCCCCCACGACGCCCCTCAAATTCTCTTCATACATGGACTCTATGCCGTTTTTGCCGATTATGTCGCCTGCCTGATAGTAGAGGTCGCGCTGATCCTCCAGCTCGTCCCTCGTGATCTCCCCGACATATCCGATGACGTGAGCCGCCAGAGCGCCGGCCGGATATATCCTCTTCCAGACCGGAGAGGGAAAAAGTATCCGCGAAAAGGCCGGATCCATGACGAGATCCGAAACCTGGGCCAGAGTGAGGTTGCGCGCGACCGATATGGCGCGGTATGGGGCCACATACTGTTTTTCCACGCTCTCCCTGAGATCGCCCGACGTCATCGGAATGCCGTGACGGGCAAAGAGGCCGGACGTGCGCTCGAAATCATCGTCATTCCGCAGATCCATCGGGTAAGCCTTTATGTCGAACGTCCTGACGTTTACCGCGAGAGGCACTCCGCCTGCGTCATAGATATTTCCCCTGGGCGAGAGCAGGCGAATCATTCGCAGCCTGTTGTTCGATGCGAGGTTTACATATTCGTCGGCCTTGATTAGTTGAAAATAGACGAGCCCGACGATTAAAAACAGCAGAGAGAATATGAAGATATTCCTCACGTAGAGAAGCCTGTGATCGACGTCGAAGTGGTCTAACGCCTTATACATGGACGTTCGTCTTCCTGAATGCGTATATCAGGCACATGAGCGCCAGAGCCGGGACGCCCAGGAGCTGCTGAATGATGAACATACGCACCGCAGCGTGGCTCGGCGTCGCCCACGCCAGATAGTGGATCATGCCGGAGATAAAATGCGCCGCGCCGCCGATGACCGCCAGGAGAAACGCGCCGCGCCCCGCGAGCGGGGTGCGGTTCCAGAGCGCATAGACGGCGATCACGGTTCCGACGTTTATGAGCGAGCTCATACCAGGCGAAGCGGCCCATCTGAAATCCCACAGAATGCCGCCGGCAAACGCGAACCATATCCACAACGAGATTCTCTCCTGACGGATGGGGCTCGAAACTATACCGTAAACCAGCATGAGGAGAAAAAATTCCGGCACGAGCATAATGCCCATGGCGAGCGCCTGGGACAGATCCTGCAACAGCCATACGACCGCCGCCGCTATCAAGGAACGCGCTCCTCCGGGGCGGACAATAGTATCTGTACGTTATACAGCTGGGTCAGGCGAGCGCCTGAGGCCACCCTGTGAGGCATGAGGCCGTCGCGCACCTCGCCCGGACCCCATATCATGCCGACCGGTATGCCGGGTGGCAGATAGTCTCCCACAAGGGCCGTAGCAACGAGCATACCCCGGCTCAACTCCTTGTCCGGCGGCATATACATGAGCCAGACATTGCCCATGTCGTCCCCGTTTATGACTCCGAGATCCCATGTGTCGACCACGACTGCGGCAAGGAGAAACGCTGATGATGTGACGAGCTCTATCCAAGCGTGATCCGAACCGACGCTCGAAACTCGCCCGATCATAAATCCTTCCGATATTGCCGGGGCCCCCACCACGACTCCGTCGGACGAGCCCTTATTCACCCGCACTTCTTTCCACCATGACTCGGGATACCTCAGGGTCACGCTCGCGCCCACGAACCCGTACGTCGACTCCGGTCTCAAGACCCCGGAGCGCTGAAGAGCGGCGCGGAGGGCTATGTTCTCCAATTCGAGCGCGCGGGCGCGATCCTGAAGGCCGCGACGCTCCATTACCCAATTGTCGGCCGCCTGAACGAGCGAACGCAATTCGCGGGCCGGAGTCTCGGGATATGAGAGGATATCGTTGACGTAATCAGCCGCCGCCTTCGTCGGCGCCTCGAACGAGTGAGAAAACCACATCGTCATGAGCCCACAAAACACAGCGAGCAATGAGTTTACGAGTATCTGGTTGAGTTTTCCCGCCATTGGGGCGTATATCCCCCCGAAATGAGGTTAAGCCGTCGAGTGATCGACGGTAACGGTTATCTTGTCGCCTCTGTCGACTGTCTCGAGCAGCTTGCCGAGACCCAGAGCCACAGAGAAGAGCGGCTGTTCCGCCATATGAACCGGAACGTTTATTGCGTCCGAGAAACGAATGTTGAGGCCGCGGAGCTGTGAGCTGCCTCCGGTAAGGACGAATCCCTGATCCACTATGTCCTTCACGAGCTCCGGCGGAGTCTGCTCCACCGCGTAGCGCAGCATGTCCTCTATTCGGCAGATGATGGACTCTATGGCCTCGCGCACCTCGTTAGAGGTGACGTTGACGACCTTCGGCAGGCCGTCCATCAAATCGCGCCCCTTGACCTCCATCTCGAGCTCCTCATCGAGAGGGATTACGGAGCCTATCATGCACTTGACCTCCTCCGCCGTGCTTTCGCCTATCGACAGGGTATAGTTCTGCCTCATCATGGAGATGATGGCGTTATCTATATCGTCGCCGGCCGCTCGGAGCGAGTTGCTGAGCACGACGCCGCTGAGCGAGAGAACAGCGACTTCGCTCGTGCCGCCGCCTATATCCACGACCATATTTCCTCTCGGTTCGTTGATGGGAAGCCCGGTGCCCAAAGCGGCGGCGAGCGGCTCCTCTACGACGAACGCCTCGCGCGCCCCGGCGCCGAGCGTCGCGTCGACGACGGCGCGTTTTTCGACCTCGGTGACGCCGGCCGGCACGCATATAGCCACGCGCGGGTGCGCCATCATCCGCCTGCCCTGGTTCGCCTCGATCATATAGTGCCCGACCATCTGCTCAGTCATATCGAAGTCGGCTATGACCCCGTGCTGCATGGGGCGTATCGTCTCTATGCCCTGAGGCGTCTTGCCTATCATTTTTTTCGCGGGGCCGCCGAACGCGATGACTTCTTTTTTGCCCTTCACGCCGACTTTCCGGACGGCGAGCACGGATGGCTCGTCGATTGTGATGCCGCGTCCCTTCACGTAGACCACGGTATTGGCGCTCCCTAAATCTATCCCTATATCCCGGCTGAAAAGTCCGGACAAAAATTTAAACATGATAAGCACATCTCCGTTTCATCAGCGCAAAATAACAGCAGAGACTTTCATCCCCCGCCGTTTAATAGTACCACAATTTGAGATATAAACAAATCTCTAAGATACGAGGCCGCCCATTTGCGTGGACGGCCTCTTTTACAGTAATCCGCTAAATGATGATTTTCACCTGAATAGGGTATTATATGCAAAATTATGACAGGTATCGACAGAAATGGGCGTTTACCTGGAAAAAGCGCCGGTTATTTTCCTACGCAGAACGAGCTGAATATCTCGTCCAGAAGCTCCTCGGACGCGTCGCGGCCCAGTGGCGACGCTATGTATTCGGCGGCCTCCGCCAGCAGGGATCCCGCAACGTCCACTCCGCAGGCGTGTTCGAGGGCGCTCGAGGCGTCGGATACGCACTTGCGCGCCGACGCCAGGACATTCACGACCCGCTCGGTCGACATCAGGCCGTCCGACGCGGCGGAAGAGCCGAACGCCAGTTCGAATATCGCGTCCTTGAGCTCCGTCATGCCCTCGCCGGTGAGAGCGGAAACATTTATCTCGCGCGCGAAATCCCCCAGCGAAACCGCGCCTGGCTCCGCTGGCGGCAGGTCGCACTTGTTGGCCGCCAGTATCGCCGGTTTGCCATGGGTCGACATTGCGGCCGTCATGTCGTCATCCGCGGGCCCTTCCGACGCGTCGATCACGAGAACGCAGAAATCGGCCTCTTTTATGGCGGATCTCGATCGCTCGACGCCAAGGCTCTCTATCATCCCGGCGTCCCCGAGAAAATCGGGAACATCGCGCACACCGGCAGTATCGACCAGTGTGATGGAAAGCCCCCTGTGGACGAGCGTCGCGTCGAGCGTGTCGCGGGTCGTGCCGGGTATATCGGTCACTATCGCCCTCTCGGAACCGAGAAGAGCGTTCATGAGCGACGATTTGCCGACATTTGGACGCCCGGCTATCGCTGCCCTCACGCCGTTTCTGAGCGTCAGCCCGACGCGGCAGCGTTCGAGCAGAATATCCGCCTTGTTTTTTATACACACGATCCCGCGCGCGAACTCCTCCGTCTCCGCGTCGTCGACATCCTCCGGAAAGTCGATCCTGGCCTCTATCGACGCACTAAGTTCGGTGAGGTCGTCCGCCAGCTCCATGAGACGAGACGACAGCTCCCCCTGGAGAGCCCGGCCCGACGACGCGAGCTCCGCGTCGCTCCGCGCCCTTATGACGCCCAGCACCGCCTCGGCCTGCGCCAGATCCATCCGCCCGTTCAGGAACGCCCGTTTCGTGAATTCGCCTGGCATGGCCGCGCGCGCTCCGGCGTCCGTCAAAATATCGACGCACCCGCGAGCGGCGGCGCTGCCTCCGTGGCAGTGTATCTCCACGGACTCTTCGCCAGTGTAGCTCGCTCCCCGCTCAAAACGCACAGCGAGCACTTCGTCGACGACCGAGGTTCCGTCCGTCATCACTCCGAGCGCCATGCGCCTCGCAGGCTCGTCCGCGAGCGGACGTCTCCCCCTGTAGAACGAATCGGCCAGCGCGACCGAGCCGACGCCCGACAGCCTCACTATCGCGATCGCGGCCTCGCCCCACGCCGTGGCGACAGCCGTTATCACATCGTCCGACGGCATTATCCCCGCCCCGTCCCGATCATAGCTCAACCGACGCTGGGAACGAATCGGACGCCTAAAGCTTCGAGCCGGGATATGGAATCATTGCGGGGAAAACCAGCCACCGGCGAAGTGCAGTCCGACAATATCGATATCTCCTGATCCAATCGGCGGACTCCGTGCCCGACGTAGGAGCTCACGGACGCCTCGACGCAGTGGCTCAGCGCCTCGCCCGCGAACACGAGAGCGTCGAACTCCTTAAGACGTGAGTACAGGTTCTCGTTGAAGGCCGTCTCCGGCCACGAACCGTCGATCCCCTCGAATATCGAAAACTGCTCCGTGTACGGGTTTTCCCCCTTGAAAACATACCGCACGGCTCGCCCTACCTCCCGCCTCCACAGGATCAGAACCTCGCGCAGCGCTCCCGCTATCTGATGCCCCCTCGTGGATACGACGCAATGTTCGGGCCAGACCATCATGGAGTCCATGTTCTTCTCGCCCAGCGTTTTGAACATTTTGTCCGCGTAACGCGCGTATCCGTCCGACGAGGCGCGCCATTTCCCCGATCTGTAGTCGGAAACGGTGATTTGGGTGAGAGGCGACGGATTTTTCCCCGAGGCGTCCACCCAGAACCTGGGGTGGAATATCGCTATTACGTCGTGAGAATCGAGCGACACTATTATTTCGTCGTATGCGCGGCCCGTTTGCGCTATATGGCGGGCGAGGCGGAATATGTCCCCCTCCGCCCCGTCGACGTACAGGGAGCCGGACTGGTCGCAGAAATCGTTCTGTGGGTCGATGATGACGAGCGCTCGGGATTTTTTGCCGTTCATTGGGATTCCTCCTTACGTATACAACTGGACAAATATACAACTGAAAACTTACTGCCATATACAATGGAGATTTTATACTATAAAAGTATTATATAGGCGCGAAGGATGAAGCGAAACAAAACCCACAGATCGCTTCCGTCTCTGAGCGGACAAACCCCAACAATCGGATATGCAGAAAGTCCCCCAACCCGCCTCAGACCGACGGCACGGGGGATTTTCTGCATGATGCGGTCAAACCATGCGCGCGGTATAGCTCTGATATTATTTGATTTAAATTTCGGAGGCGAAATGATATAATTCGAAAAAGTAAGACCCCCGCCGGAGAGGCAGCAGGGGGGAAACATCTTGCGAGCCCTGCCCGACTGAGCTACTAACTCAGCCGGGACTTACAGGCCGAAGTTAGCGCAGGCTGCGGATTAAATCCGCGATTGCTTCGAGGAGCTTCGCAAGAGCTCCAAGAAGTGAAGAGAGAAGAGCGATCCAGACCGCAATCTGGGCGCTCTTTTTTTCTTCGCCCAATTGAATCACCACCAATCCGCCGGGTGATTCTCCGAGTCAGGCAACCCCGGCAATATTGCCCGGAGCCTCTCCTGACGTATATTCTAACAATGTTTCCCGCATCCGGAAAGCGAGTTATAATGAGATGCAGGCGTAACGCGCGAATCTGTTTTCATTATGGAAGGAAGGCGACTTGCATGAGCAGGGCATTTGTTAAAGAGGAGGACGAGGAGTTCGCAAGTTACCGCGAGGACTCCTCGCACGATAAAAAAACTCTCGAATGGCTCAGGATACAGGAGAAAAAGCTCGACTTCCTGCTGAACGACCCGAAGGGAAAAGCGATAGAACCGGCGAAGCGCGATAAGTGGATACAGGAAGCCCGAGCCGCCATCGCCTCAGTTCAGGATGCGGCGCAAGGTTAAATGGCGTCTTTTTCTATGATTGGAGCGTCTTTTTCCACGATCCAGAGCCGCATGCCGGGCTTGATGCTTTTCGACAGCTCTATTATGTCCTTGTTGCGCATCCGGATGCAGCCGTGGGTCACGCGCTTGCCTATCGAGTTGGGCGAGTTGGTGCCGTGGAGAGCGATCTCCCACGGATTGTAGAACGATATGAGCTTCGCTCCGTACGCGCCCTTCTGTGGTTCGCCCGGCTCGCCGAACCACTTGGGATCGTAGATGAGAGCTGTGGCGTCCTGGATCACGCGCCATATTTTGAACACCCCGGCGGGAGTTATGAGGTCGGTGCGCGTTTTTTTCACGCCCTTGCCCCGGCCTATCGCGACAGCGTAACTCTTTATTATCTCGCTCTGGCCGCGCCGAAGCGTCAGCTTGAGTTTATCCTTGTCTATTTTTATCCACACTTCGTCGTTCTTTGGAGAGTAGAATTGAGGAACGGACGCCTCCGAAGCGGGCAAAGACGAACAAATCCATACGAAGGCGCACAGCGCCGCCAGAACCATGAGTATTTTACCTCGCCTGCCGAAGCTGAAATCAAACATTTTGCGACTATCCCCTCCATAATGATACGTTAATAAATTTAAAAACTATTTTCATAATTTTATCACAAAAACACCCGACGCGGGAGCGCGGAGAAACCTTACTTTGTGGCCGCCGAGATGAAACGTCACCGCCCGTTTCGCGTCTGACAGGCGTTGTTATATTTATCCAGCGTTCCGTTTTGCGGAATCAATCCTGTTTTTTCCCCGTTTCCAATCGGTCACTCCGCCCAGGTTTGGTATATCGGACGTGTCGACATCCTCCTCACGGACAGAAGAGGCAAGCTCGACAGCCTCTTCGTATGTGATATTCTTAAATGTTTTCTTCATAATCAAGACGTTCCTCTCTGGTCGCCCTTCGCGCCGAAATGATCCTCAATACCTCTTCTCCGCCGAGAGTAATGCGCTCCGCAAAAACAACTACAAGCAAAAGAGAAGAAAATGTCACCCCAAGCAGCCTGTATCTATTTTCTCCAAAACGTACATCTACGCTCTCCAAAGATTTCCCATCAAAAAAGACTTCCGCCCCCAATTTAAAGCTGACGCTGTGTTTTTGGAGATTCGATTCAGCTTTATCATCATCCCATGTAAAAGCCAGGTTTTCAATACGCAGTTTGATTTTTTCGTTGTCCAACAATTTTCAGCTCCGTAACGTCATTACCGCCACATCATACACATTACCGTCGGCAGCCGCATCGGTGGTTTTTACGCCGCGTCTGTAAACTATGCCGGCATTGTTTGTGATAATATATACTAACTTATTTTTTGCGTTTGGAGGAAGCGATCATGGATTCGATAAAAGCCCCCAGAGGTACGCGAGATGTGCTCGGCGACGAGTCTTGGAAGTGGGCTCGCGTGTTGGACGTCACAAGAGGAGTGGCGGATGACTTCGGCTTTAAAGAGGTGATGCTCCCCATATTCGAGCATACCGAGCTTTTCAGCAGGGGGATAGGCGACACGACCGATGTCGTCGAGAAAGAGATGTACACGTTCATAGACAAGGGCGACCGCAGCATCACATTGCGCCCCGAACTCACGGCGTCGATGGTGCGCGCTTATCTCGAACATGACATGAGACACCTCTCCCAACCGCTCAAACTGTGGGGCTGGGGGCCGATGTTCCGCTACGAGCGCCCGCAAAAGGGACGCTACCGCCAATTCGCGCAGATCGACTTCGAAACGCTCGGGGCTTCGAACCCGCTCGCCGACGTCGAGATAATTGATTCGTCGATGGAGATATACAGAAGGCTCGGTCTCTCCAATCTCCAGGTGCTGATCAATTCCGTCGGCTGCCCCAAATGCAGGCCGGCGTACCGCGATACGCTCAAAGCATACTTCGAATCGAGCGCGCACGAGCTCTGCGACTCATGCAGGGGCAGGCTCGACCGCAACCCGCTGCGCATACTCGACTGCAAACAGCCGGCGTGCAGGGCTCTCACCGACAATGCGCCATCCGTGATCGACTCGCTCTGCGACGAATGCCGCGAGCACTTCGCCACTGTGACGCAAGGCCTCGAGCGCCTCGGCGCCAACGTCAAGCTCGACAACAGACTGGTGCGCGGGCTCGACTACTACACTAAGACCGCTTATGAGATACTCTCCGGAGATTTAGGCGCGCAGAACGCGGTGTGCGGCGGAGGCCGATACGACAATCTCGCCGAGGCCATAGGCGGCCCGCACGTGCCGGGCGTCGGTTTCGCGTCCGGGGTCGAGAGGATAGTCATCACCATGGAGGCCCAGGGCGCGTATCTCGGGAATGAGCCCAAGCCGGATGTATATGTCATCTCATCCGTTCAGGATGGAACATACGACGCGGCGGTCATAGCTCACGAGCTGCGAGAATCCGGGCTGTCGGCGGACATGGACTTCATGGGCCGCTCCATTAAATCTCAGATGAAGATAGCGTCCCAGAACGGGGCGAAGTTCGTTTGCGTCATAGGCGATTCTGAAGCCGCTTCCGGAACCGCCGGAGTGAAAAACATGGCGACAGGGGAGCAGGAGACGGTGCCTCGGGGTTCCGTCGTGGAAAATATAAAAAATAAAATTTCTTGAGGTGGAGTTCGCGAAATGGCCGTAAACAAGTTCACGAATGAATGGAAGCACACGATGAGATGCGGCGAGCCGAGGGCGGCCGACGAGGGCAAGCCAGTCGTCCTGAACGGCTGGCTGCGCGCCAGGCGCGACCTCGGCGGAATCATCTTCATAGAGCTGTGGGATTACACGGGCGTGACCCAGGTCGTCTTCAATCCGGAGGAAGTCCCCGACGCTCACGCCAGGGCGAAGGATCTCAGGAGCGAATATGTGCTGTCCGTGCGGGGCGCGCTGCGACGCCGTCCGGATGGGACACAGAACCCCGCGCTCGATACCGGCGAGGTCGAGCTCATGGTATCCGACTTCATTCTGCTCTCCCCTAGCGCCCTGCCGCCGTTCGACCCGGACGACGCGGACAACGTAAACGAGGATCTGCGCATGAAATATCGCTACATCGACCTGCGCAGAGCCGGGATGCAGAAAAACCTGAGACTGCGCCACCGCGCGTCGCAATACACGCGCAACTACTTCGACGAAAAGGGATTCCTCGAAATAGAAACTCCGATATTCACGAAGTCGACCCCCGAGGGAGCGCGAGACTACCTCGTGCCCAGCAGGGTCAATCCCGGCGAGTTCTACGCGCTGCCGCAATCGCCGCAGATATACAAACAGATACTCATGATAGGCGGATGCGACAAGTACATACAGATAGCGAAATGTTTCCGCGACGAGGATCTGCGGGCCGACAGACAGCCCGAGTTCACTCAGATAGACGTCGAGATGAGCTTCATAACGGAAGAGGACATAATGTCGCTCATAGAACCATATCTAATAGGCCTTTTCAAGGAGACGACCGGGGCGGACATCGCGTCGCCCATCCCACGCCTCACGTGGAAAGAGGCCATGGAGTCCTACGGCAGCGACAAACCCGACATGCGCATCGACATGAGGATAACGGACCTCTCCGACATCTTTGCCGGCGGGGAAAACCCGTTCGCCGCGCTCATCGCGGATGGCGGGGTCGTCAAGGGGCTCAGGCTTCCGGGAGGCGGAGGCATGTCCCGCAAGGAGACGGCCGACCTCGAGGCGCGCGCTAAAGAGCTCGGAAGCGCGGGAATGGCGAACTTCCAGATAAAGGACGGCGCGCTGAAAGGACCTCTGGTCAAATTCCTGGGCACGGACGCCATCTCATCTCTCGTTCAAAAATCAGGACTCACGTCGGAAGACATCCTCTTCGTGATGGCGGACGCCAAATGGACGAAGGCGTGCGAGATGTTGGGGCAGATAAGGCTCGAAGTCGCCCGCGCGCGCGGGCTGGTGACCGAGGGATGGAAGTTCCTGTGGGTTACGGAGTTCCCGCTCTATGAATGGGACGACGCCGAACACCGCTGGTATCCCGTGCATCACCCGTTCACCGCCCCGCTCGACGTTGACGCGCCATATATGAAAACCGACCCGGGGCGCGTTCGCTCGCGCGCGTACGACATAGTCCTGAACGGCACGGAGCTCGGCGGAGGTTCGATCAGAATACACAACCCCGATACACAGCGCGAGGTGTTCGACGCGCTCGGGATATCGCCGGAAGTGGCAAAAAACCGCTTCGGCTTCCTCCTCGACGCTCTCTCGTTCGGCACTCCGCCGCACGGAGGCATAGCGATAGGGCTCGACCGCCTGGTAATGCTGATCTGCGGCGCAAAGTCCATCCGCGACGTAATGGCTTTCCCGAAAAACCAGAAGGCCCAATGCCCTCTCTCCGGCGCTCCGGCGCATGTGGACGAAAACCAGCTCGAACAGCTCTATATACTGTCGACCGCGCCCGACGACCAGTAACGCCGGAATCGGGCAGGAGGCCTCCCATTAATTGAGAGGCCTCCTGCCACATCACAGTGCGTACTGTTCGGTATACGGCGGTTCAATAGCGTGAACGCAGTGCCTCGTATCTGTTCGGCAAGGTCGGAAAGAACAACATCCTCCGTGCCTCCGACATCAAAAAGATTAAAGATGTTCGCGTGGATACCGATGGAATCAGTCTTATATCAAAACAGGCAGCAATATTATCAGGCGATTGAGTATGCAAGGAAAGCGAACGATTCCGGCGTGTTTATCGAATTCACTCTTTCCGCGCTTTCCGACGTCATTTCGGCGCAAGAAAAGCGCCAAGTTGAATCGAGCGACACACATCTTGACATGCTAAAATCACTCGAAAGCAAGAATCTTGCCGATAAGCTGCCGATTAAAGT
>JAITOL010000107.1 GCA_031289955.1 Synergistaceae bacterium | reverse complement strand
AGGGCGTATTTGGGTGCGAGTGGTAGTTGCCGAGGGGCTTGAGGCCCTTAGCGCGCATTTCACGGATCGAGGCCAGATGCTCGCGCGGGTCCACAGTGAAGTGTTCGGCGCTCGCGTCCATGTTTATCATCGGGTATATTTTTTCGATAGTTTTCGACTCGCCGTCCTCGCTTCCGGCTATAAGCCCACAAATTTCATCCGGTATTCCCGACCTCGCCTGCGCTATTATCGCGTCGCGGTCGGATATCTTTAACCGAATTCTCACAGAACTTCGCAGACGGCGGCCGCATAGTCGAACGGTTTCGTTATGGACGGGTGTTCGCCGCAGACGGCGCAATCCCGTCTGGCTGGGAGCTTGACTTTGCGGAATTCCATCGAAAGGGCGTCGTAGGTCAAAAGCGAGCCGGTCAGTAGTTTCCCCGCGCCCGCTATGAACTTCACGGCTTCCATAGCCTGGAGGCTGCCGATAACTCCTCCCATTGCCCCAATGACTCCGGCTTGGCGGCATGTCGGAACAGCGTCCGGAGGCGGCGGATTTTTGAAAACGCAGCGATAACACAGCCCTTCTCCCGGCACGTACGTCATGAGCTGGCCTTTGAAGCGGATTATGCCGGCGTGGGAAAACGGCTTGCGAGCTATCACGCACGCGTCGTTTATGAGAAACTTGGCCGCGAAATTGTCCGTTCCGTCTATCACGAAGTCGTAGTCCGCGATGAGCGCAAGTATATTGTCGGCGGAGACGAACGTCTTATATGCGTTTACTTTGATATCCGGGTTTATCGCCTCCATCGTCTCACGCGCCGACTCGACTTTTGCTTTTCCCACGTCGGGCGTAGTGTGGATCACCTGCCGCTGGAGGTTCGATATGTCGACCGTGTCCGCGTCGGCTATGCCTATGACGCCAACTCCGGCCGCCGCGAGATACAGCGCGGCCGGAGATCCGAGGCCGCCCGCTCCTATTATCAGCACTCTACCCTGCGAGAGGCGCTTCTGTCCCTTTACGCCTATCTCTTTTAAGATTATATGTCTGGAGTAGCGTTCGAGCTGCTCGTTCGAAAACGCCATCAGCGGCCTCCTCCCATGAAGTAGAGGAACTCCACTACGTCGTCGTCCCGCAGCACAGTCTCGTCATACTCTCCGCTTTTTACAAATTCATCGTTGAGCGAGACAGACACGTACATGGGGGTCTCGACGTTTTCAACCTTTATGAGCTCAGCAACCGTCAATCCATCCTGATATTCTTTTTGGACGCCCGCTATGATCAACTTCATTCATGCTTCCCCCTGTGTGCTATTCCGTGCGCAAAATCCACGGCAATTTGTAATGCTTAAAATATATATGTTTAATATGATACGCAAAATGAGTGTATTCCAACGCGTTATATTTGTCAATATTGGCGGGAGGGCCTGCAGGGCATTGACAATTTTTTATTCATGCTATATTCTATTATTCATATCAATAAAATATGAAATATAAGGAGGGGCAGATTTTGGAGTTGTCGGACTTATATGGCGTTTGTATGCAGAGTTGAAGCTGGTATGTCGATGTTCAGGCCGTTTGCGGCATAGCTGCTCGAAGAGAGAGTCGTTATACAAAAAATCGGAGGGAGATAACAATGAAAATCGTAAGGGCGTTACTGGCGTTTCTCGTCGCCGTTTTTTCAGCAAGCCTCGTCATTCACCCCGCTGACGCTGCGGACAAGATTAAGGTCGCCATCGTCGGCGAGAGCGAGGCGGTGATCTGGGAACCTCTTGTCAAGAGGCTGGCATCGCAGGGGATTGAAATCGAGCTCATCAACTTCAACGACTACGTCATTCCCAATCAGGCCCTGGACGCCGGCGAGGTAGATTTGAACGCGTTCCAGCACTACGCGTACCTCGGGAACCAGATAAAGGACCAGGGCTACAAGATAACCGCCATAGGGGATACTTATATATCTGCGATGTGCATATACTCCAAAAAAATAAAGAATATTTCAGAGCTCAAGGAGGGCGATAAGGTAGCCATCCCGAACGATGCTGTGAACACCGGAAGGGCGCTGGCAGTCCTTCATGGCGCGGGGCTCATCAAGCTGAATACCCCCGCTGGAAGGCCGCCGGACGAGAACGACATCGTCGAGAACAAGCTAAAGCTGGAGATAATTCCAGTCGATGCCGCGGAGGTCCCATCCCTGCTTCCCGACGTGGCGATAGGGGTCATCAACGGGAACTATGCTCTGGACTCGAAATTGAGCCCCCAAAAAGACTCCATCTTTTATGACAACTTGGGCTTCTACACGGACAACAGTTTCGTCAACGTCATAGCGGCCAGGACGCAGGACGTCGACAACGAGGTCTACAAGAAGATAGTCGCCGCTTACCAGTCTGCGGAGACGGAAAAAATATTCCAGGATTATTTCGAGGGCTCGTACCTCCCAGGCTGGAAGAAGTAGCTATTTATACCATTTTGAAATCAAAGGCCTAAATAAAGGGTGAATCGCGTAAAAACCAGGATATGCCTTCGTTTAGGTCGGCCAATAACAACCGTTTGAACGCGAATTGGTATTAGCAAAACCGCTGCAGGGAACCCCGCCGAGGCAGGAAGGGGGGTTCCCTGTTTTACTGCGGCGGCACAGTGTGCCATATACTCCGTCATTGATACACCACCTCTGCTCGCACAGAATTACCAAAAACAGAATCTTGCCGGAAGCTCACCGGCTAAAGCCGGTGGATTTTGATCTGGAGTATGGAATTAAATGTTGCCAGCGGAGCTTATCATGTTTTCCCACATCACCGTATAAAACTTTTACACGATGTTTTACACGGTGTCTATTTTTCTTTACACGGTTTTATATCACTTTAACCCATATACGCGAAAGCGCCGAATCCGGTGTTTTCAAGGATTCGGCGCTTTTTTAACTTGTCTTGGGTTTAATATTGGAGGCGGCACCCGGATTCGAACCGGGGATAAAGGATTTGCAGTCCTCTGCCTTGCCACTTGGCTATGCCGCCACAACAACAGTGTATATTTTATCAGATTGTAGTGGGAATGGTCAATGGTGATTTATGGGCATGTATGGCTTTTTTTGTATTGGCCGCATGTCATCTGTAGATCACGCGCCCTTCGGCAATCATCAAGCACCCCACCGCAAGGATGGAACCACCGACCAAGAGGGCTGTCCAGAGCTCCGCCAACTCGGGGACAAACAGAAGAATCAGCGACAGCAAAACCATGAGGGCCGCGGTTGCGAGCGTAGCCCACCATTTAACGGTTCCAACGGTTTTGAGCTTATACGCAATGTAGAACCTCGTAGCGGCGGCGGCCAACAGCCATGCTCCAATAATGCTCGTCAACGCGAAGATCGCAAGCCCAATGTGCGACAGGAACACAATCCCGAAGGCCATATCTACAATGCCAAGAGGCAAAAGCCACTTAGGCCTCAGAGGGTTGTTCCTCATGGTGAGGTACGGCACCAGGTTGTTGATCCCCGCTAGGATCATCCCAACCCCCATAAATACAGCAGTGGATACCAGGATAATGAAAGGGTGCAATATTGATAGGATACCTAGAAACAGAAATATTACTCCCGCAGTGTACATCGTCCATCTGACGGTTTTGTTCAGGTCATAATCGCTCATTCGCCGTAGTTACCCGTCCGCGTCTAGTTGCCTGCGCTATAACGCGAGGCATTCCTTTCGATGATCATCCTGATCAGGACGTTGTCCCTCCATACCGACGACGAGGGCGCCCCAACTACATTGATGACTACAAATGAAATGAGCACAAAAAATATTATCAGCACCGCCAGCAAAGTTTGATACGCCTTGTTTTGCTTTACGTAAAGCGAATGACGCCTCCTGTTCTTGGCCTCATGCTCGGGCATTTCCCCACCCCCATATACCTCATATCGTGATATTATAGCATGAATATTAATCAAAAACGCAAAATAATCGCGGCTCATGCGCCTGAGAGGAACCGTATTATGCGATCGGCGCTCTATTTCGCTATGTTCGCCAGGACTGCTCCAGTGACTCTTATCAGATCTAGGGGTGATATGAGAAAGAGCAGCCCTCGGGCGCCGGCGTTGACCGCTATTTTTTCGTGGTTCACAGCGTCGCTGAACAGATAGACAGGGTAATCTTTCTTCCCGCAAATCGGCGAACAGCCACCCCTGACATATCCGGTCAGAGCAGTCAGTTCCTTAACTGCTGCCATTGTCACGCTTTTATTGCCCGACGCCGCTGCCAGCGCCTTCAGGTCAAGCTCGCGCCCCGCCGGCAGGCAGGCCTCTATTATTCCTGTTTTATCGCCGCGAGTAACGAGGGTCTTGTAGACCTTTTCGCGGGGCATCCCAATATCATCCGCCGCACGTTCGGCGGACAGATCATCCAGGTCGGGCTCGTACTGTATCAGCCCGTACGCTATCTCGCGCTCATCTAAATATCTGGCCGCGTTGGTTTTCTTTATGTCTCTGGTCATAGTATCAAATTGGTATCGCAAAAACGAGATTTTTTAGTCATCATGTCCTGAATTAAAATATCAATGATATATTTACGGGGTAAAAAATATAAAATTAATAGAGGGAGTGGTTGTCAATGATCGACGAAAATAGGATATTGGAGACTTTTCTGGAATATGTCCAAATCGACAGCGAGACTTTGAACGAGCATAACATGGCTGAAAGGCTATTGCTAGATCTTCGTGAACTTGAGCTTGAGACATGGACCGACGATGCCGGCGCTAAGATCGGCTCAAACGCCCGCAACGTCTACGCAAGGCTGGCCGGCGATCCGGCGCTGGAACCGAGGCTCTTCAGCGCCCACATGGACACGGTGAAGCCTGGCAATAGCATAAAGCCCTTCGTTTCGGACGGCGTTATAACGAGCGGGGGCGACACGATATTGGCGGCGGACGACAAGTCGGGCATCTGCGGCATAGTCGAGGCGCTCCGGACTATTATTAAAGAAGGAATCCCTCATCCTACGATAGAGACGCTCTTCAGCATCTCAGAGGAAGGGGGCCTGAACGGCGCTAAGAACGCGGACTATCGCACGCTATCGGCAAAAAAGGCATTCGTGCTGGACAGCGGCGGCAACGTCGGCACGATAATAACGTCAGCGCCGGGACAGACGAAGATATTTGCGACGGTGACCGGCAAATCCGCGCACGCGGGCGGAGCGCCGGAGACTGGGATAAGCGCTATACAGGCGGCGGCATCGGGAATAGCGGCTATGAAGTTACTCAGGATAGACGACGAGACGACGGCCAACATCGGGACTTTCAAGTCGGAATTCGCGACCAACATAGTACCGGCGACAGCCGTCATAGTGGCGGAGGCCCGCAGCAGGAGCGAGGAAAAGCTCGAGCGCCAGACGGCCCACATGATCGAATGCCTCGAAGCGGCCTGCCGCAGATACGGGGCGACTCTGGAATGTAAGACGGAGACCTCGTATCTTGGCTATTCGCATCGACAGGACAGCCAAATCGTCAAGGAAGCCACTCGAGCCTGCGAATCGCTGGGACTCGAACCGCTGTACAGGGCGAGCGGCGGCGGCAGCGACGCAAACGTGATGAACCACAACGGGCTGACGGCCCTCGTGCTTGGTACTGGAATGGAAAAGGGCCACACTACATCAGAGAGTATAACTGTAAAAAACCTCATCGATACGGCACGGCTCTGTCTTGCTCTTATGACGGGGAATTGACTGAATTAACCCGAATCTCCGGCGCTCCGTCCCAGACCCAGTTAAAAGGTCTTACGAACAACCTTTAAAACATAAAGTCTGGGATGAGCGCCAGGGTTAGTCATGCGTACGTCTTCGCTTCCTCTTTCCCCATCATGACTCGCATTACGCCTTCAATCAGGGCCAGCATATCGTCCTCGCCAGGATAGAGGACCACTGGGGCTATCCAGCTGACCCTATCCGTCAGTTGTTTGACGAAATATTCGTTCAGGACCAGGTTCCCCGCGAGTATTATGGAATTGACCTTCCCCTCGAGGATGCCGACGCATCCGCCAACCTGTTTGATGATTTGGTACAGAAACGCCTCGAACGTGAGGAGCGGCTTACGATCGCCTGTCCGAACCTTCTTGACTATTTCGTCGAAGTCGCTTTCCCCCAGATGGGCGCACAAGCCGCTACCGCTCAGGACAAGTGATTTTAGCTCGTCCTGGGTGTATTTACCTGAGAAACAGAGGTCTATGAGCTGTATTGGAGGCAGATCCCCGGATTGCGTCATCGACATGGGACCGCTTCCGCTCCTGGTATCGTTCACCTCTATGACCCCGCCGCGCAGATGGGCGCCTACCGATATCTCAGAAGATCCCAAAAAACAGACTATGAAGTTGCAGTCGCTGACAGGTTTGCCCAGCTTTGCAGCCTCCCTGTAAACCACCGACCTCTGAATGAGCGAGTGAAAACCTGACTTGCGCGAGATCTCCGGCAGGCCCGTCATGCGCCCCACCGCAGTCATCTCGTCTACGACCGGAGGGTCTACCACGTAGACATACCTCGTCCCCGCCGCCGTGGCCAGACGCACCGCCATGGACGCTCCGATGTTGCCTGGGACAGCCCCGTACTTGCAGGCCTGGAGGTCCTGAAGCATCTCCATCGATATCTGGTATGTGCCTCCGTCGACTGAATGCAGCATTCCCCCGGATGAAACAATGACCTGAGCCGCACCGAGCCTTCCCTCCTTCGACTCGACCAGATCCTTGATCCTGACGATGCGGTAATCCTCCTGAGATATTATATCTGGAAATGCTGAGAGTTCCGACGGATCGTACTCCTGGACTTCGCTCCAGAGGCAATCGAAATTCTCGTAGAACGCGACCCTTGTGCTGAATGTGTCAGGGCTTATGGCCAGAATCTTCATACCTTGTGCCTCCTCCTGTACGTTTGTGTCCGACAATCTGCTGCATGTGAGGTAACCTGCCCGGCGCGGCCGGAACTGCGATATATTATAGTCTTTATTTGCTGTAATTTCAGCTTAAACTTTTAAATTTACCAGCAGTCTGTCGTGGTCAATGTCTCCACATGTAGACATATATAGTAAAATATATTCATTGATTATAAGCGAAAGGCAGGAGATAAGTGAGATGAGCACGGAGTTTCGTTGTCATGATGAGAAAGTGGCCCACTATGTCCGACATCATTGAGAATGTCGATGTTAAACGTACCTGTGTTTATTGCGGCAGGCC
>JAITOL010000102.1 GCA_031289955.1 Synergistaceae bacterium | reverse complement strand
GAGGATATATGCGGAATGATTACTATAAGCAAGAAACTGTTGGTTTTAATACTCACGGCGGCGCTGGCAGCAAGCGGGGGGGCAGTCTATACCGCGAGATATATTGCGGCGGTTCGCGAGGCGACGGCCATCGAGGCGGCAAGGCAACAGGCGATACGGGACGAGGACGAGGCGATACGCAGGGCTATCGGAACATGGTATCCGCAATCGCCGGGGAAAAGTTATTAACAGAGCAGGTTTCAGTTGATTATGTATATGCAAATAATTTTGGGGCTGGAGACCGTCCCTAAGGGATATATTTTTGAGAAATTATGCGCTTACTATATGTGTGATTACTGCGTCGACATTAACAGTAGTTTTGTATTTAGTAAGGTCGGGACGTATCGAACATAATTTCATTGTCGATATTAGTACATGTATTATGTTCTATGTTCTTATTGTATTTTCAATACCTCTCATACGTATGAGCAGTGGTTTTTTGAATCCTATTTATATTATATGGCTTCCTATTATCATCCTATTTAAAAAATATTGAATATTCCATTCAGCGAGAACCAATGTTTCGACAGTATCAAGCATAATGAATCCAGCGATCCACCTTTAAACTCTGCGCAAGACCCGGCCCGGTCGGTTGCCTGAGAGAGAGTCTCCTTCCAGTACGGATTTCCCGTTTATCCATAATTGATGAAAACCCTTCGCGAACTTCTTAGGTTCATCAAAGGTCGGCAAATTGTCTATTTCCTCAGGCCTAAAAACCAGAATGTCGGCTTTTTTGCCCCGCGCGATGATTCCCCTATCGCTTAAGCCGATCCGCCGCGCCGGTTCGGATGTAATCTTGCGCACGGCGTCCTCGATGGAGAGGGCGCGGTGCTCGCAAACATATCGCCTGATAAATTGAGGAAACGTGCCGAAATTACGGGGATGGCACATCTCCGGCGTCGATGGATCCGATATCCACGAGTCGGACGCTATAATGGAGTCGTGGTCGGTGACGACAACGTCCACATCCGCCATGGACATCGATCGTAAAACCATCATGCCTGTCGCTTTTACGGCCAACATCCAATCGAGGAAACAGGCCAATCTTTCCATTTTGCCGCCGGACGGCACAATCTCATCGATGGTTTTCGTCTCGCACTCCGGCATCGCCGGACACGAGATAATCGTGATATCGCTCCAGTTCAAATCCCTGATCGATATCTCCTCATTTTCGCCGCCGCCTGCGGCGATATAATCGGCGAGCGCTCGGGATGACGAGGGATTGCGCAGCAGGTTCAGCAACGCTCCAATTCCGCCTTCCAGCGCGTGATTCGGCAGCAGCGCGGTGATTGTCGTACAGCCGCGATCATATGGATATACATCGCAACGCGCGTCGACGCCTCTGTTTCTTGCGGCCCGCATCATTTCAAGAGTTTTGTTCACCAGGCCCCATACCTTTGGGGAAGCGGCTTTATGATGCGATAGCTGAAGGGGGACGCCATATTTTTCACAGAACGCGATTGCCTCCTCGACCGATTCGACAAGCAATGTACCCTCGCTGCGCAGATGCGTCGTATAAACAGCCCCGCGCCTTCCGAGAATCTCGCAAAAGCGCGCCAGTTCATCAGCGTCAGAGTAGCTGCCCGGGGGATATATGAGGCCGGTGGACATTCCCCACGCCCCCTGATCCAGACACGCCTCCAGGAGCGTTTCCATCGCGGCGAACCGTTCGCCGGCGGCCGGTGATTTTTTGAAACCCTCGCACGCTATCCTTATCGTCCCATGCCCGACAAGAGGGATTATGTTGACCGCTGGAGAAACGGCATCCACGCTATCCAGAAACTCCGCAAAGGTGTTCCATCTCCAGATTTTTTTAATCTCATCCGGGACAAACGACGCAATATACGCCTGAAGCTCCCCGACATAAAAATCGTTCGACGGAGCAAGCGACATCCCGCAGTTCCCGGTGACGACGCTCGATACGCCCTGCCTCACATAATTCTCAGCGGAGGGACACAACAGTATTCCCATATCCGCGTGAGTATGTATATCTATAAAGCCGGGACACACAGCGGCGCCGTCCGCGTCATACGCCGCCTTAGCCGGCTGCTCGTCAGTTCCCACGTAAGCGATATTCTCGCCGATAATACCGACGCAGCCTTTATATGCCGTATTCCCCGTTCCATCTACAATGAGCCCGTTTTTGATCAAAAGATCGTTCAGCATAATCTCATCTCGTTTTATCTTTTTCAGAGGCTTTGTCGAGAGAGGCGTTTTTGAAGTATATCGCCGTATCAGTCGAGACCATCAGCGCGTTAAATCCGTAAGGAATGAGGAGAAATCCGGTCGGGCCTTCCGTCAGAAGAACCTTCGCTATACCGGCCGCATAGCCGGATAATACTACCAGCAGGAAAAACAGGCTCTTTCCCTTTGTGGTCCGGCTTCTCCATGATTTCAGAATCGACGCCGGCCATGCCGCGCCGAAACAGACCAGCATTATCGTTTCGAGTGCTTTTACCATATCCATATCGAACACCAACCCATGTTATATAAATCAGCGACGCGTCCGAGTTTACCACTATATTCCCAGAAACTCCACCGGGTTTTTTTCATATTGCGCGGAGATCCTGCGTTACTCTTCTTCGTCGTCGCCGTTCTCAGTTTCGAGGAGCGATACTCCATCCAGCTCCGGCAGTTTCGTCACATCGCGCAGTTTGCGCCGTATCTGGCGCGTGCGCGCGCCAACCAGTTTCTCGAGCTCGTCGTTTGCCTGGTCGAGCCTGCTTTGAGCGGACTTTAGCACCGATTCGAATTTATCGAACTCCGATTTTACCGCGCTCAATATCTGCCATACCTCGCCGGATCGCTTCTGGATAGCGAATGTCCTAAAACCCATCTGCAGGCTGTTCAAGAGGGCCGCCATCGTGGTCGGGCCCGCCACGCTCACCCTGTAGGTCCGCTGGATCTCCTCCGTAATCCCGCGCCGCACAGACTCGGCGTAAAGGCCCTCGAACGGCAGGAACATTATCGCGAAATCGGTCGTAACGGGAGGGTCGATATATTTGCCCAAGATATCTTTCGCGCACTGGTTCAATACCCGCCGCAGGTTCGCCGCGGCCTCCTCCACCTTGGATGAGTCGCCCAAATCGTAGGCTTCCTGGAGCGCCGCGTAAGCGTCGGCAGGGAATTTCGCGTCTATCGGCAGATAGACCGGGTTCTCGTCGTCGCCCGGCAGTTTTACGGCGTACTCCACCACTTCCCTGCTCTCAGGTCTCGGGGAATAGTTTTTGACGTACTGGCCGGGAGAGAGCGTCTCCTCCAGTATGGCGCCGAGCTGAATTTCGCCCATAATGCCGCGCGTTTTCACGTTCGAGAGAATTTTCTTCAGGTCGCCGACGCCGCGAGCCAGCGTCTGCATCTCGCCGAGCCCCTTATAGACCTGTTCGAGGCGTTCGCTCACGACCTTGAAAGACTCCGCTATGCGGCTTTCGAGAGTATGCTGCAATTTTTCGTCGACCGTAGCTCGCATCTCCTCGAGACGTTCCTGGAGCGTATTTCGGATGCCTTCCAGCTTCTGCTCGTTTTGCAGGGAAAAGGAGGCGAGGCGTTCGTCGGCGCCTTTTATCATCTCAGTTATCGTCCCGGAAAATTCCGTGAGTTTCTGGTTCAGCATGTCGGTCAGTTGTTTGAGCGACGCCTGTTCGGCGCTTATGATCCCGGCCATTCCGGCCGTTATCGCCTCCTGGAAACTCCTCTGTCTCATGTCGAGCTGGCCGCTCAGATCCATCATTCTCACGTTGGCGCTGTCGGCGGCGAATTTGCCGGATTCGTTCAGCGTATCGCCGAGCGCTTTTATGGAGTTGACCATCTGAAGGGACAATTCCGAGCGGAGCGCCCTCGTCTCATTTGTGATCTCCTCGCTCGTTTCGTCGAGGCTTTTCCATATATCCGACAGGTCGTCCCCGCCGCTTTTAACCCTCGACAGAATGACGACGCACATCACAAACGAGGCGACGCCGGATATTGCCGCCGCCATCAGCAAATAAATCTGCCAGTCCGCCATTTCCAAGCACACACACCCCCATTCACATCTTTGGTTACTCAAGGATTCCCAAACATCGGGCGAGGGATATACGCGCTCCCTCGCCCGATACTTTATTCTATCAAGAACCTTCTCACTGTGTAATTCCCCGGCTAGGCCGTTTCTTCGGTCTCCGCTGCCTCCGCGGGTTCCGCCTCGCCCGGCTTCTCCGAAATCTGAAGCTTCGTGTAGCGCTCGATGCCGGTTCCCGCCGGAATCAAAAGACCTATTATGACATTCTCCTTGAGGCCCTGCAGCTCGTCGACCTCTCCCCTCACAGCGGCGGCCGACAGAATCTGAGCGGTCTGCTGGAACGACGCGGCCGAGAGGAAGCTGTCCGTCGCAAGCGCGGCTTTCGTGACTCCATGCACGACCGGGCGGCTCTCCGGCGCCTCTCTCAACCGGCGTATGTACGACACGCGCTGGACGATGCGCTTTATCTCGGTTGGCGCGGACTGCACCCTCACCATGATATGATCCGGTTTGGCCTCCACGATACGGTCGATCGTGTCCTGATTGATTTCGCTGCCGGAGTCCACTACGATCTTGCCGTCCGTGTCGATGACATCCTCCAGAATGACCTTGCTGAAGGCCTTCTCCCTCAGAACCTGCTGCACCAGCTTATCGTGGGTCAGTATGGAACCTTCGAGGTCTATCGCCACGATGCTGCCCTCGACGAGACCGCGGACTATGCCGCCGTCGACCATCGCGGGGATGGAGTCGAGCGCGTTTCCGTCGAGGGCTATCGCCTGAGATAGCGGCTTGCAGAAGTAATGATCTATCAGGATGTGGTGCATCGCGTCCTGTATGTTGATGCTCTCCGTAGCCTTCCAGACCTTGACGGACTTGACGAAACCGTCGCGCAGGATGGAGAGGCTGTCTTTCGTAAGCGTGGAATCCTTCTTCGCTATTACCTCTCCATCGGCCACTATATCCTCCGCGAGGTAACGACTCTCCTCCAGCGAGGCCAGAGCTTCCGTGTCGCACACGAGCAACGGCTGAGGCTTCACTTTCACCATAGCGGACAGATCCGATGGAGACAGCGTTTTGTTCGCGGGAACCGCGACCGTTTCGCCGTCCTCGAAGTCCTCCATCAGCAACAGCGACTCCAGCGAGTGCCTGAAAGCAGCCTCGCCCACGATGACCCTCAGATTCTCCGGGCCATCCTGTACTATCAGCTCCGAGACGGCGCGACCGGGGGTCAGTATGTCGAGGATGACGCTCTCGGTCAACGCGACGCCCCTATACTTGTTGGCGAGGTCGGCGACTCCGTTGCCGATGAGGTCGAGCAAAACTTTATCAGAGAGGAACCCGACCGCCTCCGTCATATAAATCTCATTGTCGCGATTGATGTTCTCGACCTCTTTGTCAAAGTCCTCTTTCCAGACGAGCTCTCCGGCCACAAAGGCGCTGTCGCCCTCCTCGGCCACGCGGACCCTGTTCACCGGAGCTACCTTTCGAAGGATGGTCTCGATATGCTTGTCGTTTATGGAGACGCCCTGCGTCCTGTAAACTTCCTGAATACCGTCCAGGAGATAACGCTGCACCACTTCGAGACATTCGACCTCCAGAAGCTGCTGCGGATCTTTGTAGCCTTCCGTCAGCTCCTGGCCCTTCTTTATTTCAGCCCCGACCTGGATGTCGCTCTTAAGGCTCTGAGCCGCCGGCACATTCCAGCTGATGCGCTCTTCCGTGCCGTCCTGGTTCTCGGTCTCGACTATTATCTTGCGCTTGCCCTCCGTCTCGCGTATCTCCATTATCACGCCGTCGCGGTCCGCAAGCATGGCCACCTTCTTGGGGCGGCGGACTTCGAACAACTGCTCGATCCTCGGAAGGCCCTGAGTTATGTCCTCGCCGGTGAACTGGCGGACTCCCCCGGTATGGAATGTTCTCATCGTGAGCTGGGTGCCCGGTTCGCCGATGCTCTGCGCCGCCACGACTCCCACAGCTTCTCCCAACGCTATCTTCTTGCGCGTCGCGAGATCCCTTCCGTAGCATGTGCGGCAGATTCCGTGACGCAGCCCGCACGTGAGCGGGCTCCTGACCCAGACCGATTTTATTCCGGCATCTTCTATCCTGGACGCCATCTCGGAGGATATCTCACTTCCGCCGGACAGCAGCAGCTCGTTAGTCTCGGGATTGTTGAGGTCTTCGAGAAGTATCCTTCCCGTGAGGCGCTCGGCGAGCGATATTATGACCTTATCCTCCGTCGTGAGGGGCCAGACCTCTATACCTTTATCCGTCGCGCAGTCGTCCTCAGTTATGATCAAATCCTGAGCCACATCGACGAGCCTTCTCGTTAGATAACCGGACTTCGCCGTACGAAGGGCCGTATCCGCGAGACCTTTTCTGGCGCCGTGGGTCGAGATGAAATATTCGAGCATGTTGAGCCCCTCGCGGAAATTGGCTACTATCGGGTAGTCTATTATGCGGCCCGACGGATCGGCCATGAGGCCTCGTATGCCGGCCATCTGCGCGACCTGTCCCCTCGTGCCTCGGGCGCCGGAATCGACCATCATGCGAAGGGGGTTCGACCTTTCCATGTGATCCATGATGCTGTCCGCTATCTTGCGTCCGGCATCCGACCAGATGAAGTCCTTCTCCCTCATATATTCCTCGTCGTCCAGAAGACCGAGGTTGTGCTGATCCGAAAGGTCGACTTCCTTTTCGAGGGAGGAATCGACTATCTCTTTTTTCTCCTGCGGCACGGTTATATCGCCTATGCCGAGGCTGATGCCGCTGCGAGTGGACCACCTGTAACCGAGCACTTTTATCGAGTCGAGCATCGCGACCATGGCGTGCTGCCCTATTTTGTCGTATGTTTCGTCCAGCAGCGCGCTCAAGTCCTTCTTGGTTACGGAGCGGTTTATAAAGCGCAGTTCCTTCGGCAGAGCTTCATTGAAGAAAATACGCCCAGGAGAAGTCTTTATGTAACCCCTCTCGTCGACCTCATCGGGGGATATGTGCCACCCCGGCTGAACTTTTACGTTTATACAGGCGTTTACGTGAACCTTCAAATGGTCATGCGCGGAATCCACATCCTCGGGATCCATGAAGTACAGCCCATCGCCCTCCTTGCCGTCCCACATGCTCGTCAGATAGTAGATGCCGAGCAGCATGTCCTGCGTCGGGGTCACGACCGACTTTCCGCTCGCGGGAGAGAGCAGGTTGTTCGATGAGAGCATCAGAATCCTCGCCTCGGTCTGAGCCTCTATGGAAAGAGGCACGTGGACGGCCATCTGGTCTCCGTCGAAGTCGGCGTTGAACGCCGTACAAACCAGCGGATGCAAACGAATGGCCTTTCCCTCTATCAGAACCGGCTCGAATGCCTGTATGCCCAATCGGTGGAGCGTCGGGGCGCGGTTCAGCATGACGGGGTGATCCTTTATGATGCCCTCTAGTATGGCCCACACCTCGTCGCGGCCGCGTTCGATGAAGCGCCTGGCGCTCTTGACGTTCGGCGCCATGCCGTTTTCGACAAGTTTGTTCATGACGAACGGCTTGAACAGCTCGAGCGCCATCTGCTTCGGCAGTCCGCACTGATATATCTTCAGGTTTGGGCCGATTACGATGACGGAACGGCCCGAGTAGTCGACGCGCTTGCCGAGAAGGTTCTGGCGGAAACGCCCCTTTTTGCCGCGAAGAAGGTCGGTGAGGCTCTTCAGAGGTCTGTTGCCCGCTCCGAGCACCGCCTTTCCGCGCCTGCCATTGTCTATGAGGGCGTCGACGGATTCCTGAAGCATGCGCTTCTCGTTGCGTATGATGATGTCGGGAGCGCGCAGCTCCTGAAGTTTTTTCAGCCTGTTGTTCCTGTTTATGACCCTCCTGTAGAGGTCGTTCAGGTCGCTTGTGGCGAACCTTCCGCCGT
Organism: Synergistaceae bacterium; assembly: GCA_031289955.1. Classification (GTDB taxonomy): domain Bacteria; phylum Synergistota; class Synergistia; order Synergistales; family Synergistaceae; genus JAIRKI01. Next base: position 30,317 of record JAITOL010000102.1, on the reverse strand, counting down.
CGAGCTGCACCATAGGGCGCAGATCCGGAGGGATCACAGGCAGGACGCAGAGCACCATCCACTCCGGACGCGACGAGCTCTTGCGGAAATCCTCCGCTATCTGAAGACGCTTGACGAGCTTGCGCTTCTTCTGCCCGGAGCTTTCCGCTATCTCCTCGCGAAGCGTGCTGACGAGGTCGGAAAGATCGACTTTCTGAAGAAGGGAAAACACGCCTTCCGCGCCGATGCCGCCCGAAAACCCCTTGTCGTACGCCGCGCAAAGCTTTTCCTCGCGCTCCAGAATTATGTCGGAACGCTCGAACGGCGAGTCTCCGCTGTCTATTACGATGGAGCATGGATCCTCCACGGTCTCTGTTTCGGGCTGCACAGAGAAGCGTCCGGGATATTTCTGATGATAGAGCCAATATTCGTTCTCGGCGACGACGTCGCCTTTGCCGAAAGGAAGATGTATGACCGACGTGACGAGGAACGCGGGCTGGTTCTGCATATTGACCCGCACAAACTCGCCGTCCGGCAGAAGCTCTCTCATCCGCTCGAGCTGGCTTTCGGGAAATACGTCGCCCGAGTCGTCCCTCGGTTCGCGGACAACCCTATACGCCGGTTCGACCTGGAAGAGCCCTTCGCCGAATTCTTCCTTTATTCGCTTCACGCGGTCAGCGCTCACCACATCTCCGGTCTCCACAGGAATATCCTCGACCTTCACGATGCGATACGCCTCTTCGGCCTTGAACTTCGGGTCGTAATGGCGGTGTATCCTCTCCTCGCCGGCAGTTATGAGGTCGCCGCGGCGCACCAGATCCGTGCGCTTGCCGTCGGCCACCACCTTATATTTCTGTTCGCGCTTTCTCGTTGGCGCGAAATATACGACTTTTTCGAGATCCTTCGTCGATGTGCCCAAAAGAAGGCTCAGCCTGCTCGGAATCCCGCGCAGATACCAGATGTGCACCACGGGAGCGGCGAGCTCTATATGTCCCATTCTCTCTCGCCTGACGCGGTTGTCCGTCACCTCGACGCCGCATCTGTCGCAGACGACTCCCCTGAACTTCGGGCCGCTGCGCTTGTATTTTCCACAGGCGCACTCGAAGCTGCGAGTAGGACCGAATATCCTCTCGCAGAAGAGCCCGTCCTTCTCCGGACGAAGCGTTCTGTAATTTATGGTTTCAGGTTTTTTGACCTCTCCGCTCGAGAGCTCCCGCACTCTCTCCGGGGAGGAGAGCTTCATCCGAACGCCTGAGATATGCCGATGTTCAGCCATTACTCGCCATCCTCCTCTTCTTCAAAGTCTTCCTTGCCGTCTTCCTTGTCGCTCTCTTCGCTCTCCAGGAACGGGCTGTCCGACGTGAAAAGATCGTCCTCCTGTTTGGGGCGCGGCGGGGCGTCGGTAATTGTGAGATCGATCCCGCTGTATTCGGTTCCGGAGGCGAAAATGCTCGGCCGCTCGCTCGATTCGAACAGGCTGTCCTCCCCTTCGGCGTCGCGCTCGACGGAAGCGTCGGGGCGCAGAGACGCCGTGCGGTGTCCCGTTGCGTCTTCGTCGCTCATTATCAGCTCGCCGAACGAACCGTCGCTGTATTTGATCTCCACATCGAGCCCGAGACCGTGGAGCTCCTTTATGAGCACGCGGAAGCTCTCCGGCACTCCGGGCTTTATCAGGTTCTGTCCCTTCACGATCCGCTCGTAGGTGCGAAGCCTGCCGTGGATGTCGTCGGATTTGACCGTGAGCATCTCCTGCAGCATGTGCGCCGCACCATATCCCTCCAGAGCCCACACTTCCATCTCGCCGAAACGCTGCCCGCCGAACTGGGTCTTTCCTCCCAGCGGCTGCTGCGTTATGAGGCTGTATGGGCCTATCGAGCGCGCGTGAATCTTGTCATCGACAAGATGTATCAGCTTGAGCATGTACATTATCCCGACCGTTACTTTGCCGTCCATGGGAAGGCCTGTTCTGCCGTCGTAGAGCGTTATTTTGCAGTCCTTGGTCAGTTCGGGGTACTTCGTCTCCCTCACCTTGTCGAGATGAGAGAGTATCTCGTCCTCGTGGGCAGCCATAAAGACCGGGGTCGAAACTTTCCAGCCGTTATGATAAGCCACGAAACCGGTTATGGTCTCCAAAACCTGGCCGAGGTTCATTCGCGAGGGAACGCCGAGCGGATTCAAGACAACGTCCACCGGAGTGCCGTCCGAGAGGTAGGGCATGTCCTCCTCGGGAAGGATGCGGCTTACGACGCCCTTGTTGCCGTGGCGTCCGGCCATCTTGTCTCCCTCTGTTATCTTCCTGAACTGGGCTATGTATACCTTTATGACCTCGTTCACGCCGGCGCTCATGTCCTCGCTGTTTTCAGCGCGGGTGAGGCGTTTCACGGTGACGACCTTGCCGCCCTCTCCGTGCGGAACGCGAAGGCTCGTGTCGCGCACCTCGCGCGCCTTCTCGCCGAATATCGCGCGAAGCAGTTTTTCCTCTGGAGTCTGATCGGATTCGCCCTTGGGCGTCACCTTCCCCACGAGTATGTCTCCGGCGCTCGCCTCGGCCCCGACCCGGATTATACCGTCCTCGTCGAGGTTTCTGAGCGCGTCTTCGCCGACGTTAGGGATGTCGCGCGTTATCTCTTCGGCCCCGAGTTTAGTCTCCCTGGCCTCCACCTCGTACTCTTCTATATGTATGGACGTGTAGAAGTCCTCTTTGACGAGACGCTGGCTCAGGAGTATAGCGTCCTCGAAGTTGTAGCCCTCCCACGACACGAACGCGACGAGCACGTTCCGGCCGAGCGCGAGCTCCCCTCCGTCGCACGACTGACCGTCGGCGATTATCTGACCGGCCTCTATCGTTTCTCCGGCGTCGACTATCGGGCGCTGGTGGATTATCGTGCCCTGGTTCGAGCGGCGGAACTTCGTCATCTTGTATACGTCCTTGCGCTTGCCGGACGTTATCTCTATCCTGTCGGAATCGAGATACGACACGACGCCGGCTCGGGTCGACACAATGCATGAGCCCGAATCGCGGGCGATGCGGTGCTCGACGCCCGTCCCGACAAGAGGCGCCTCCGCCTTCACGAGCGGAACCGCCTGACGCTGCATGTTCGAGCCCATGAGAGCCCTGTTGGCGTCATCGTGTTCGAGGAACGGAATCAACGCGGTCGACACGGAGACTATCTGCTTGGGCGATATGTCCAGATACTGAACTTCGTCGGGCTCGACCTCTTTTACGTCGCTCTTGTGACGGACGTGAATCGTGTGCCCGATAAGCTCTCCATCGGGGCTCACGGGAGTGTCCGCGCGACCCACGTTGAAACCATACTCCTCGTCCGCCGAGAGGTAAATGACCTCATCCGAAATATGGCCTCCCACGACCCGCCGCACGGGCCTCACGAGGAAACCGTAATCGTTGATGCGGGCGTAAGTCGCCAGGGACGTGACGAGGCCTATGTTCGGCCCTTCGGGCGTCTCTATCGGGCAAACCCGGCCGTAATGGGTGTAGTGAACGTCGCGCGCCTCGAACCCGGCGCGTTCGCGCGACAGCCCTCCAGGCCCCAACGCGGAAAGCCTGCGCCTGTGAGTCAGCTCCGCCAATGGGTTTGTCTGATCCATGAACTGCGAGAGCTGGCCTGAACCAAAAAATTCCCTCAAGACGGCTGAAACAGGACGCACGTTGATGAGATCCTTCGCCATGGATGTGGCTAGATCCGGTATCGTCGTCATGCGCTCCTTGGCTATGCGCTCCATTCGAAGCAGGCCTATGCGCACCTGATTCTGGAGAAGTTCCCCTACGGCGCGAACCCTCCTGTTGCCGAGATGGTCTATGTCGTCCTCGCCCTCGTAAGCCTCGTCGTTTTTGAGGTGCAGCAACTCGAGCGATATCGCCACTATATCGGCGCTCGTCAGCAGGCGCTCGCCCTCGGATAATTCTATGCCGAGCCTGCGATTCACCTTGTAACGGCCCACCCGGCCAAGGCTGTAGCGCCTCGTGTCCGTGAAGATGCTGTGAATATATTCGCGGGCGTTCTCCATCCTCGCTGGCTCGTTGGGCCTCAGTCTGCGAAAGAGCTCCATTATGGCGTCGTCCGTATTCGAGACTCCGTCCTTTTCCAGGGTCGCCGCGATCACAGGATCGACATCCCAGACCCATATCTTCGTTCTGCCCTGGTTCCAGAGCGTTTCGAGATGCTCCTTCGACAGGCGTTCGTTCTTTTTGATGAGAATGGTTCCGTCGGGCGACGCTATGGTCTCCGCCAGCAGCATGCCCTTTACGTCATCCTCGGACATGTCCCTCTCGATCTCCCCGGCGTCGAACATCTTCAGAATGTCCTCATCTGAGCCGATCCCGAACGCCTTGAGGAGCATAGTTACCGGTATTTTCTTTCTGCTGTCGACCTTGACCGATATGGGCTCCACCTTGAGAGGCGGTTCGCCTTTAGGGAGGTCGAACTCCATCCATGCTCCCCTGTCCGGAATCACCTTAGCGGAAAATACCTCCTGGCCGGGCGTGCGCTCGGCGCTGAAGTAGACCCCCGCCGAACGGGCGAGCTGGTTTACCACGACGCGCTCCGTTCCATTGATTATGAACGTGCCGCGGCTCGTCATTATGGGAAAGTCCCCGAGGTAAATTTCCTCCTCTTTTATCTCTCCGCTCTTGACGTTACGCAGGCGTATGGTGGCGCGTATGGGCCTCGACCACGTGAGGTCGCGGCTTCTCGCTTCTTCGAGGCTGATAGTCTCGGGCTCGACCTTATAACTGACAAATTCAAGCGCAAACGAACCGTCATAGCTCTTTATGGGAAATATTTCCCAAAATAACTCCTGAAGCCCCTGTTTTTCCCGCATCATCGGGTCTGTGTCTTTTTGGAAGAACCAATCGTGTGAGTTTTTTTGAACTTCTACCAAATCTGGAAGAGGTAACAAATCCTTTTCCGTGCCGAAAATTATACGTTCCTGCGCTTTCTCCAAAGGGGCTGTAACCAGCATTGGGAGAATACCTCCCTACGTGAAGAATTTTCTAAAATACGACATGTACAGCGGGATATTATACTAAGAATTCCAGCAATTGTCAAATAAGCTGTAGGTTTTTTTATGATTTTTTAGTACGTGGTTTTGCTGAGTTTGATTTAAGTGTATGTTTGAAACCAACCTCCGCTATTTTCTTATCCAGCATCCTCCGTATTTTCATTTTTCACTTCATTTACCATCATTTCGTCGGCCAGCTCCTTCGCCACGAACTGGAACGTCTCGCTCAGATCGTAGAAAGCGGTCGCAATGTCCGGGTCGAAGTGCGTGCCGGCCTGCGACAATATGAACGCCATGGCCTCGTCGCTCGACATTGGGCCTTTATAAACGCGGGGACTTATTATCGCGTCATAGACGTCCGCTATCGCCATGAGGCGTCCCGGGATGGGGATATCGTCGCCCTTGAGCCCTCTGGGATAACCGCTTCCGTCCCACTTCTCGTGATGCGTCCACGCTATCTCGTCCGCCAGCTTGAGGAACGCGTTGTTCGGCAGCCGTTTTACGAGTTTGTTCAGTATATTATGCCCGTAGAGCGTATGTTTTTTTATCTCGTCGAACTCCTCGGGCGTAAGACGGCCCGGCTTGAGCAATATGTGATCCGGCACGCCGACCTTGCCTATGTCGTGAAGCGTAGCTGCAGTGCCGAGTTCGTCCGGGTCGAGCAGCTGCAGATAATCCTTGAACCTGGGATGCGAAGTGAGCTGTACCGCCAAGAGCTGGACGTAGAACCGAGTCCTCATGACGTGGTCGCCCGTCTCCTGATCTCTCGTTTCAGCGAGGCTCGCCATGGCCTCTATTATTACGTTCTGCGTGACGGATAGCTCCTGGGTGCGCTCCCTTACCTTGATTTCCAGGAGCTCGTTCTGCTGTTTGAGGGCTTTTTTGGCGTTGAGCAGCGACAGGTGAACGTCGAGACGGGCCTGCACCTCCAAAATCGCGAACGGTTTCACCATGTAGTCCACAGCGCCGAGCTCGAAGCCCCTGGCCTTGTCGTTTATATCAGTCATGGCGGTGAGGAAGATGACCGGTATGTCGACAGTCGCCGGGTTGGCCTTCAGCTTCGTGCAGACGTCGTAACCGCTCATCCCAGGCATCACCACGTCGAGCAGTATGATATCCGGAGATTTGGCCTTAACCTGAGCCAGCGCCGATTCCCCGTCAAGCGCCGTAAAGAGATTATATCTGTCGCTCAGGGCGTCCACGAGTATATCGATATTGAGATCGGTATCGTCGACTATCAGAACCTTGCTCTTTGTTACCATTGCGCTCATATCTTTTCACTCCGTAGGTTTGACATTCTTCCTATTGACCCTCAGCCACTCGAACATACATATCGATACCGCCACCGACGCGTTGAGGCTCCCCGTTTTCCCCTCCATCGGTATGCGCATGATCTCATCGCACGCTCCGCGCGTCGTCTTAGTGAGGCCATCTCCCTCGTTTCCAACTACCAGAAGGCATCTCGCCGGAAGAGGGGAATCGTATATCGACCCGTCCGCGCTCTCGTCGAGCCCCACAGCCCAGAGCCCCGCTTCCTGTATATTTCTTGCCGCGATAGCCACGTTTCCCACCGACGCTATCGGAAGCCTCAATGAAGCCCCGGCGCTCGTCTTGGCGACAGTTCCGGTCGGAAGCGCGCCCCTCCTGGTTGGAAGCGCCACAAATGCCGCCCCCGCAGCCTCAGCGCTTCGCACGACAGCCCCCACATTCCTGGGATCCTGCACATGATCAAGCAGCACGGCCATTGCCGGTTCCGGAGGCGGAGGCAAGAGCGCGATCGCGTCCTGGATATCCAGCATCGGAACCGGCGAGACGCTCATCGCCACTCCCTGATGGTTTTCCCCTTCGAGCATAGAATCGAGAGCGCGGGAATCCACGAGGGAATATGGAACCTTCGACGCCCTGCACAGCCCCATTACCTTTCCTGAAAATGAGCTTTGCGCATTTTGCGCGATAAAAACTTTGAGACACCTCGAGGGATCGTCCTCCAACAGGGACAAGACCTGATTCCTTCCCCAGCAGTAATCCTTGTCGATTTCACGTGTCGAGCCGTCATCGCGCCGATTCATTTTTACCGCGTCCATCCATCTTCAGTTCGTCCATATATCCTTTGAGATACGCTCCGGTATAACCGCGACGGGATTTCGCCACCTGCTCCGGCGTCCCGCAAGCCACTATTTCCCCTCCGCGCTCTCCCCCCTCCGGCCCCAGGTCTATCAGATGGTCGGAGGACAACAATACGTCCATATTGTGCTCTATCATCAGCACGGAATTACCCTGATCCACGAGTTTATGAAGCAATACGAGAAGGTGCTTTACGTCGGTATAATGCAACCCGGTAGTAGGTTCGTCGAGCAAATAAAGCACGTTCCCCCTGAAGCGTTTGCCCAGCTCCGTGGCCAGTTTGACTCTCTGCGCCTCTCCGCCGGACAAAGTCGTCGCCGACTGCCCCAGTTTTATATAACCGAGCCCCGCTTCCTTTATAACGGACATGCGAGACGCGATTTTAGGCAGATCCCTGAAATACTCTCCAGCCTCATCGACCGTGAGATTCAGGACATCCGCGATCGAAAGCCCCTTGTATGTGACTTCCAAAGTCTCTCTATTATACCTCTTGCCGCGGCAAATATCACAATTTACGTAGACATCGGGAAGGAAAAGCATCGATACTTTTGTGACTCCGTCTCCCGAACAGGCTTCACAGCGCCCTCCCTTTACGTTGAAGCTGAAGCGCCCCGGGTTGTATCCGCGAAGCCTCGACTCGGCAAGCGAGGCGAAAAACTCGCGAATCGGCGTGAAGACGCCGGTATATGTCGCCGGATTGGAGCGCGGCGTTCGCCCGATCGGGCTCTGATCCACGAGGACGACGTTGCGCACGCCCTCTGCGCCGGTTATCGAGCCGAACTTTCCGGGCCTGTCGCGGTATTCCTTGTCCAGTTTCATGCGCAGGCCCTTATATAGTATTTCATATAAAAAAGTGCTCTTGCCCGAGCCGGACAGACCGCACATTGACGCCAGCACGCCCTTGGGCACGGAAATATCTATGTTCTTCAGATTGTTCTCCCGACACCCGGTGATCTTAATCCAGCCGTTCGGCTTGCGCCTTCCGTCCCTGGCCTTGATTATCCCTGTCACCTCGCCGCGGAGAAACGCGCCGGACAGGGAATCCGACGCCTCGATTTTCTCGGGCGTGCCCTGAATGACGACATGCCCTCCATTCTCTCCGGCCCCCGGGCCAAGCTCGAGGACGTAGTCGGCATATTTCAGGGCGTCCCGGTCGTGCTCGACCACTATGACGGTGTTGCCTATTCCCTTGATGGCCGAGAGAGTGTCGAGCAGCCTGTTCGTGTCCTTAGGATGCAGACCTATCGTGGGTTCGTCCAGGACATAGAGCACGCCGGTGAGCTTCGACCCAATCTGCGTCGCGAGGCGTATTCTCTGGCTCTCTCCGCCGGACAGAGTGTCCGCCCTGCGGGAAAGCGACAGGTAGCCCGCCCCGACGTCCACGAGGAACGACAGCCTTTTCTGAACCTCCGACAACGCGAGTCCTACTATTTTCTGCTGGCTGTCCGAGAGGACGAGCGTTTCGAGCGCCGGCATCAGAGCCTCGACGGACATATTGGTCAATTCGGCGATATTCAGCCCGCCGAGCTTCACCGCCAGCGCCTCCGGCTTCAGGCGTTTTCCGCCGCATGTGCCGCATATATCCTCGGCCCTGTAACGAACCATTTCGTCGCGCCAGTTTTCGGATTCGGTCTCGTCGAAACGCCTCGTGAGCCACGGAATCAACCCTTCGTATCTGCCCTGATACTCGCTCGACCCAGATTTATCGACAAAAATCAGAGTGAGCTTTTCGTCCGAACCGTAGAGCAACACCTGTTTGGCCTCGTCCGGCATCGAGTCGAACGGCGCCGTCAGATTCCAGCCGTGCCTGCCGGATATCATCCTGGCCCGCTCTATCATGTACTTGTAGCCGCGCCAGGGAAGGAACGCCCCCTCCTCCACCGACATGCTTCCTATGACGGCAAACTCCGGCGCGAAATGCTGGTGAAAACCCAAACCCGAACATTCGGGGCACGCCCCTAACGGATTGTTGAAGGAAAAAAGCCTCGGTTCTATCTCCGGCAGGCTGACCTGGCAGTCCGGACATATATATTTTTCCGTGAGCTCCAGATCGTTCGATCCCTCCGAGCGAACCAGCACGAAACCGTCAGAGAGTTTCAGCGCCATCTCCACGGCCTCGGCTATGCGGGATTTGTTGTCGTCCCTCACTTTGAGACGGTCTATAACCACCTCTATCGTGTGCCGTTTTTTCTTGTCGAGTGGCACCTCCTCCTCCAACCAGTACGTCTCTCCGTCGATGCGTACCCTCATGTAACCCTGAGACTTCAGCTGGACGAGCAGGTTGCGGTACTCTCCCTTTTTGGCCCGGACTAGAGGGGACATCAATTCTATCGGGCGTCCGTCGTACTCGTTGAAAATGCGATCCACTATCTCGTCGAGGCTGTGCCGGAGGACAGGCTTGCCGCACACCGGACAGTGCGGCGTGCCGGCGCGCCCGAAGAGCAGGCGCAGGTAATCGTAAATCTCAGTCACAGTGCCAACGGTCGAACGCGGGTTGTGGTTCGCGCCCTTCTGCTCTATGGATATGGCGGGAGAAAGGCCCGATATTTCGTCCACGTCCGGCTTGTCCTGCATTCCGAGAAACTGCCTCGCGTAGGACGACAGGGATTCGACATAGCGCCTCTGCCCCTCCGCGTATATCGTGTCGAAAGCGAGCGACGACTTGCCGGACCCCGACGGCCCGGTCAAAAGCACAAGTTTATTTTTTGGCAGCTCTACGTCTATGTTTTTTAAATTGTGCTGACGAGCGCCGCTTATTTTGATCCACTGAAAATCCATATTTTCCATCATTCTGATCCCTCAAACCCTTTATCGTGTCCCTCAGCTCGGCCGCCATCTCGAAATCGAGGCGTTCGACAGCCTCCCACATGCGGCGCTCCAGTTCCCTGACTTCGTGCTTGTTCGCGGAACGCGGAACGCTCTCTCCATCCGGCGCGATTACTATGGCCTCGCCGGACGCGTCCTCCGTCAGCTCGGGCGGCAGAAGGTTCTTCACCGCCTTCAGAATGGTTCGCGGCGTTATGCCATGCTCCTCGTTGTAGCGGATTTGAGCTGTTCGCCTGCGCATCGTCTCCCTCATCGCCATATCTATGCTGTCCGTTATTCTGTCGGCGTAGAGTATGACACGCCCGGCGTCGTTCCTGGCGGCCCGCCCTATCGTCTGTATCAGCGAGCGGAACGATCTCAGATACCCCTCCCGATCCGCCTCCGTTATCGCGACGAGCGAAACCTCCGGCAGGTCTATGCCCTCCCTCAGCAGGTTGACCCCTATGACGACGGAATAGACGCCAAGCCGCAGATCGCGCAGCACCTCGGCTCGTTCGAATGTGTCCATCTCCGAGTGAAGGTATTGAACTTTCAGCCCCAGTTCGGCGTAGTATTTCGCTAGATCCTCCGCCGAACGCTTCGTGAGGGTCGTCACAATCGCGCGCTCCTCGCGGGAGATGACGTCCCTGAGCTCAGCCAGCAGATCGTCGACCTGACCCGTGGCAGGATGTATCTCCACATCAGGATCCGGCACGCCGGTGGGACGAATGAGCTGTTCCGCTATCACCGACGAATGTTCGATCTCGTAGTCGCCCGGCGTTGCCGACGCGTATAGGACGTTTTTCATAAATCCGCCGAACTCGTCCCATTTGAGCGGCCTGTTGTCGAGGCACGACGGGAGCCTGAAACCGTGCTCGACCAGCACCTCCTTGCGCGCCCTGTCGCCATTATACATCCCTCTTATCTGAGGGATCGTCATGTGAGACTCGTCGAGGAAGAGAAGAAAATCTTCCGGGAAGAAGTCCATGAGGGTTCCCGGCGCTTCCCCCTGCAGGCGCCCATCGAGGAATCTCGAGTAATTCTCGATGCCCGAACAGTAGCCGACCTCGCTCAGCATCTCGAGGTCGTATCTGGTCCGGCTCGCCAGTCGCTCGGCCTCCAGGAACATATCCCGCGCCTTCAACGATTCCACACATTCCGCAAGCTCGGCCTCTATCTTCACCTTGGCTTCGAGCACGGCGTCGTCGGTGGTCACGTAGTGTTTTGCCGGAAATATCGCAGCGGTGCGGGTGGAGAGCAGCGTCTTGCCGGATACCGGGTCGATCTCGTCTATGCGCTCTATCTCCTCGTCGAAGAACGATATCCGAAGGGCCGTGTCGCTGTAGGACGGATAAAGCTCGATCACGTCGCCGCGCAGGCGGAACACCCCGGAGGCGAACGCCATATCGTTGCGCTCGTAATAGTTGTCGAGCAGCCTCATCATAAAGTCGCGCATACGCCATATATCGCCCACAGCGAATCGGAATACGGCCTCCTCATAATTTCTCTTCTTGCCAAGGCCGTAGATGCACGAGACGCTCGCCACAACCACGACGTCCCTGCGCTCTATGAGCGCCTTTGTCGTGGCGAGGCGCAGTTTCTCTATCCTCTCGTTGATGGACGCGTCTTTTTCTATATATATATCCTGGGCGGGAACGTACGCCTCCGGCTGGTAATAATCGTAGTAGCTCACAAAATAGTGGACGGCGTTATTGGGGAAAAAATCTTTGAACTCGCTGTAAAGCTGAGCCGCCAGGGTTTTGTTTGGAGCCATGACGAGCGTTGGGCGTTCGAGGCGGGCGATGATGTTCGCCATCGTAAACGTCTTGCCGCTTCCGGTCACGCCGAGCAAAGTCTGCATGCGGTTCCCCGCTTCAAACCCCGCGCACAGCTTCTCCATTGCCTCCGGCTGATCGCCGGATAAAGGCCAGGGAGCGACAAGCTCGAATTTTTCGCTTCTGTCATTTTCCACTAAAAAATAGACCTCCGGTACACTTATCACATATTTTGATTATACTATGAATCCATATTTCCCGCACGTTTACAATTTGACAATGCAAAATGACGGCGGAGGCGCGATTTGCGTCGCGCCTCCGCCGTTGAATCAAGAATGTATAAAAACTACTCCAGTCCCGGATAGTCGAAATCGGAGACCTCGAGCGCCGCGTAGCGCTTTTCTATCTCTTCTATGACGGGCGAAAACTTGTCCGGATCCGACACTTCAGCCAGTGCCTCTTTTATGGAGTGTTTCGTGAAAAACTTGTTTTCGCTCGTGATCCCGTTCGCCCCGAATATCTCCCTGTACATCTCGAGATCGACCGGCATCCCGAAATCGCACTCCACATCCCTGTAACCGAAAAGAACCCATACCTCCCTGAAGCCTGCCCACGCTATCGCGGCGGCGCACATCGGGCACGGATCGTGAGTGGCGAGGAATATGAGCTCGTTCGTCTGAGGGCGGACGGGCAATTTGAAGAATCTGTTCAGCGTGTCTATTTCACCGTGAAAAAGGGGACTTTCGATCCTGTTGTTGGAACCGACCATCACCGAAGTCAACGTATCGGATCTCAGGATCGCTCCTCCGAACACATGATTGCCGCGCTTTACCTCGCACTCCGTCAACGGCAGAATCTCGTCCTTGATTACGTCGAGCATTCGCTCGATTTTTTCTCCGTCTCTCATATATGTGTCCCTCCGTGGTCAATTCCAGTTCGTTATGTCCGCGGCGCCTTCTCCTCCGCCTTCTCTGCCGTCGGCGCCGAACGATATGATATCATAATCGCCGTCCTCTCCCGGACAGATGTAAAGATAATCGTTGCCCCACGGATCTCTGGGAACGGTTTTCGAGTTGAGATACCCGCCCCTCTGGTAGTTTTTAGGCTCGGGCGGCATAGTGGGCTTCACGACAAGCGAGGAGAGCCCCTGCTCCGTCGTTGGGAAAAATCCGTTGTTGAGGTGAAACAGTTCGAGCGATTGCTGTAGGTTCTTTATCTGCGCGCGCGCCGCGGTGACTTTCGCCGCTTCGCTCTGGCCGATAAGACGCGGCCCTATGAGAGCCGCAAGCAGGCCGATTATCACGACGACGACCATTATCTCCACGAGAGTAAACCCGGCTTTTCTGTTCATCTGAAGACCTGAACCTCCTTCGTCCCAATTCCGGGACATTATACGTCGGCAACCTGTTGCGCAAACGATGAATGTACGTAATCAAAATTCCGTGTCATTATAACCGAGGATCACTTTTAATAAAAGTCGCAAACAATCCGAAGTTGAAGCCGCGGCCCACGCTTATGATCAAATTTCATTCATTGCGTCTTTTAACACCCGCGAAAGAGTATATAATATCTCATATATATGTAATGAAAGTAATACTTATAAGAAAAAGAGGTGAAAGACATGCTGGATATATCGCGAGTGACCTCCAAGGGACAGGTGACTATCCCGATAGAGATGCGGCGCAAACTTGGAATCAGGAGCGGCGATAAAGTAGTGTTCATAGATGAAGGCAATAAAATAGTGATAGCGAACGCGGCGATGATAGCACTGAAGGAAACACAGAACGCCTTCACCGGCGAAGCGGAACGTCTGGGCCTCAGAAACGAGCAGGATGTCGTGGACATGGTGAAGGAAGTTAGAAAAGAGATGTGGGTGGAACGTAGTGGAGGTAATGCTTGACACAAATATATTAATTTCGGCTATATTTTTTCCTTCGGAACATAGCGACAAATTCTTTTCAGCTCTTATTGCGAAACACGATGTGATATTGTGTTCGTACTAATAGAGTACGTATCGAACACGCAAACAGCACAATATTTTCATTGCTTATTCCTGAAGATTGGATACAATTAACTCCTGAATAGAATCTCCAAGAGGTGGACGAATGAGCGCCGAACAGGATCGCATACGAAATTTCAGCATCATCGCGCACGTGGATCACGGAAAGTCGACGCTTGCGGACAGGCTGATAGAGACCACGCACACCGTCGAGAGCCGCAACATGAAGTCGCAGGTTCTCGACACGCTCGAGCTCGAACGCGAGCGAGGGATCACCATCAAGCTCGTTCCCGTGCGAATGAGCTACAGGGCTGGCGACGGAAACGATTATATATTGAACCTGATCGACACGCCGGGACATGTCGACTTCAATTACGAGGTCTCGCGCTCGCTCGCTGCCTGCGAGGGCGCCATACTAGTCGTCGACGCCGCACAGGGAGTCGAGGCCCAGACCGTGGCCAACGCGTATCTCGCAGTCGAGCAGAACCTCGATCTCGTGCCGGTCTTCAACAAGATCGACCTGCCGTCTGCCTCGCCCGAGCGGATAGTGAAGGAGATAGAGGAAGTGATAGGGCTCGACGCGTCGAACGCCGTCCTCGCGAGCGCGAAGGACGGCACCGGCGTGGGAGAGATTTTAGAGCGCATCGTGACGGACATCCGGCCTCCGTCGGGAGATCCGAACGCCCCGCTCACCGCTCTGATATTCGATTCTGTCTACGACAACTACAAGGGGGTCATCAGCTACGTCCGCGTCGTCGACGGAACCATCCGCAACGGCAAAGCCATATCGTTCATGGCGACGGGCGAGGTGTTCGACATCGAGGAGACGGGTGTCTTCACGCCGGCAATGCAGCCGATCGACAGCCTCGGCCCGGGAGAGGTCGGCTACATCGTGGCCGGCATAAAATCCCTCTCCGACGCGAACGTGGGCGACACGATAACTGACGCCAAAAACCCCGCGCCGTCTCCCCTGCCCGGATACAGGCGCGTGAAACCGGTCGTCTTCTGCGGCTATTACCCGATCGAGCGTGAGGAGATAAACGCGCTGCGCGAGGCTCTCGAAAAACTTCAGATAAACGACTCCGCCATAACGTTCGAGCCCGAGTCGTCGGCCGCGCTTGGCTTCGGCTTCCGATGCGGCTTCCTCGGCCTGCTCCATATGGAGATAGCCAAAGAACGTCTGTACCGCGAGTTCAATGTCGAGCTGGTCGCGACGCCTCCCAACGTCATCTATCAGATAAAGCTAACGGACGGAAGCATGATAGAAGCGCATCGCCCGTCGGATTTTCCAACCGACCTGACGCGGCAGGAGGAAGTTCTGGAGCCGTTTATAAGGGTGACGCTCTTTCTGCCCGACGGCTACGTCGGCTCCTGCATACAGCTATGTCAGGAAAAGCGCGGAACGTATACGGGCATGGACTACATCACTCCGGAAAGGGTGAGGCTCGTCTACGACCTGCCGCTCGCGGAGTTCATACTCGACTTCCATGACAGGCTCAAATCCGCGACGCGCGGCTACGCGTCGCTCGACTACGAACATATAGGGTACAAACCGTCCGACCTGGTCAAGGTCGACATATTGATTCAGGACGAGCCTGTCGACGCGTTCAGCTTCATCTGTCACAAGGACGCCGCGTATCACAGGGGACATTCTGTCGCGACGAAACTGAAAGAGCTGATCCCAAGGCAGCTCTTCGAGGTTCCCATACAGGCAGCAATCGGCAAAAAAGTCATAGTGCGCGTCAACGTAAAAGCTCTTCGAAAAGACGTGCTCGCCAAGTGTTACGGCGGCGACATCACGAGAAAGCGCAAACTGCTGGAAAAACAAAAAGAAGGCAAAAAACGCATGAAACAGCTCGGACGGGTCTCCATCCCGCAGGAGGCATTCATGGCGTTCATGGACGTGTCGGGGGACGAGGATAAATAACGGCGAAGCCGCGCGTCGTTTATTTTTTAGCGCCCTCCACCCCGGACTTCTGCTTGAAGAACGTCTTGAACCACTTCGACACATCCCTGGGCAAAATGCGGTAGCCCTTGCGCTCCTTCGAGATCCAGAGGAAGTAGTCGTTCATGAACGCCTCCTGGAGCGCGCGGATGCCCTTGCCCTTGTTCGCCTTCAAGAGCGAGTAGGTGTCCTTCAGCGTTCTGTCCTCGTCGTTGTCCCAGCGGAACGCGGCAAGGGCGAAACAGAAATCCTTTACGTCGGAGACGGCGTCGAATATCGGGATTATCAGGCTGTTATCCTCCCAGTCGTAGACCCCGAGCCCCTGGCCGGGGACGAGAATTACGCGCGGTATTCCGTACATTCTTATCCTCGACGCGCGCAGCATGTCGGGATCGAGAGGGGTGAGATCCATCATTATCTCCCCCGACCTGGACATCGAAACCGGCTTGTTTTTGTTCTGGCAGAGCGGCGATGTGTCTATTCTGGCGGTGCGGGCGGCGAGCATCATGAAATCCTTCTTGTGGTTTATGCCCTCGCGCAGCTCCAGTTTCAGGGCAGGCAGCCCCTGTCCCTTGTACTTTTTCGACGCCATCTCAGTGCGCGTCTTCCAGCGTTCAGCCTCGTTCGTGACGTGGACTATGAGACCTGCCAGGAATTTCGTCTTGTCGTGCAGCGAAAGTACATTCTGGATTATCTTGAGCGTCTGATCGGGCGCCTCAGGTTCCGGGGACGGCGCCTCCCTCATCGACTCGGCGGTCGCCTCCGAATCGATATCCTCCATCGGGTCTTCCTGAATGTCCTCCGGGGAGGCCACAGGTTCCGGGAGCTTCAGGACCGGCTTGATGTCCGCATCGGCCTCTATCTCCTCGAACGGGTCGAACGCATCGGTATGAGTTGGCGGCGTTTCGGACGCCGGCTGACCGGCGGTTTCGGCCGGGGCGGCCTCGGCCTTTGGCTCGTCGGCTTTTGTCAGCCTGCGTTCGAGATTGTCCATGAGATACCAGAATGTGCGTTCCGCTATCTCATATTGCTTGCAGTGTTCCTTTATGACGGAGCGCTCCGCGTTGTCCGCCTCTCGGATACGCTTTGTGCGCATGTCGCTTTCGACCGCGTCCCTCAAGCCTTCGTCGAGGTTTTTCAGAGTGTCCTCGAGCTCGGACTTTTCTATGAGGTCGGTCTTGGCTATCAGAGTGTGTATCGCTATGCGGCGTCTCGTTTTTGTGACTTTGAGATCGTTGTTGAAGCGCTTGAGTTTTTCGTCCAGCGTCACGCCGCCGGACGGCCCCTTGTACGGTTTTCCGAATATGAGCGAGTAGTTTTCCTTGATATAGTCCGTCAGCCTGTTGTACTGATACATGTCGACGGCAGAGGGCTCGCCGAGCTGCTCCTCGAACGCCGGGTTTGGGGTCGTATATTGCGACGAGAGGTGTCCGTAGTCTATGAGAAGCCTTTCGCACTCGTCGAACTCGAGGTCATCCGGCGGGCCTGCGTCTATTTTAGCCTCCACGATGGCCCAGAGCAGATCCCAGTACTGGGAGGCCGCCTTCTGCCATACTATGCGGGCTTTCTTGCGGCCCTCCGAGTCATGCGCGTCGCGCAGGTGCGCCATATTCTTCCCGAGCACTTCCATCTGCTTCGCGAGCGTAGAAATTTCCTTATTGTCCTTCCATTTCTCAGCTATCGCCGCAATGGCGTTGTCGACATAACCGTTCAAAGCTGCTATTCCTCCTCGTCCTCCGGTTCAGGCGCCTTCGAAAGACATTCTACCAGCCGGATGTACCAGTTCTTCGTCTCTATCCCAGCAAGCGCCGAGTTGCACGTATACTGGGGATCGGCCTCCCCTCCCAGCGCGCACGCGTCCAGACATGTGGCCCAGTCCTCGCCTGAGAACGTTATTATCCTGTCCTGCTCGCCTGGCAGCCTTGTCGTAGGCACTATGCCGAACGAGACGCCGGAAGATTCCTCGTCCACGAGCCTCGTCACACGGAACTGCTTGTCGCCGAGGTTCGGCGCTATCATCTCGAAACGCTCGCGCTTTTTCATTCCGCGCTCCTCGAGCGTTTTCGTAGCGTCCGGAACCTTCTCGGCTTGCACATGTTCCAGCATGGGCCAAAGCCTGAGATAAGCGATTAACTTGTTCATAAACGTTCTGCCCGATGAGGCGATCGCCGTGATGGTCTCCTCGGATCTGTAATTCTGCTTAGGCAGATATTTCCACAGAGCGTCTGTGAACAGGTGTTCGCCGTCGCTCGACCAGTCGCTGAAACCGAGAAGCATCGCCTTCGCCACCGGAAGCATGAATTCGCTCCACCTCGCCGGGTTGCCCAGGGCAAGCTCCTTGACGACAGGAACGTTGCGCATCGTAAAGGGCAGCGACCCGTTTTCCATGGATAGGGCGGGAGTCGGCCACGGTTTGCCGTCCTCCATGGCGGCAGAGAGAATGCCACGTTCTTTTTCCGTGACGGAGAAACAGGGATGAACCCGCCATTTACCCTTTTTGGGCGTATAAGCGTACCAGAGAGTATCCCTTTTATTATCGGCTATCAGGCTTAGATCGGCGTCGCTTCTCGCGGCTTTCGGTATGTGTATGAGATCTCCCAGAAGCTGCACTCCCCGCCAGGCGAGGGAGTTCAGCGACAGCGCTTCCGCGCCCCTCTCTATCAAAGAGGAGACCCCCTCCTCTATGAGCTTCATCTGATATTCTTTCGTGGTGCGGCCCACTTTTATCTTGAGTGTACGGGAGGGATCCTCTATCCAGGACAGCGGCACATATTTCTTTTTCTCGCTGTTTAGATTGAATATTCCGAGCCTCGGCACGCCTTCGCCTCTCGCGAGAAGAAGAGAAAGATCATCGTCAACCTCGTACTCAGCCAATATCGAAAACTCGCCCGTCGCCACTCGATATCACCCCGCGATTATTTCGTTGAATAAATCTGACACTTCACGCAATTATATACTATTGTTACGTTAATTGACCCATATGAGGCATAAAATACGGGGAACGGACAAAGTCCGATCCCCGCAGCTATCTCTAACGATGTTGAAGACACATCAGCCCGCAAGAATCCTCCGCGCCGCGTCCTTGACCCTTTTACCGTCAGCGCGCCCGGAGAGTTCTTTCATAGCGGCGCTCATGACGAGGCCCATATCTTTTTGCGAGGACGCCCCGCTCGACGCGGCTATCTTCCTTACGACGCTTTCGAGCTCTTCGTCGCCCAACTGCGCAGGCAGATAGGATGTAAGTATCCTGGCCTCGTCCAGCTCGCCCTGGGCACGGTCGGAAGCCCCGCCGTTCTTATAGACTTCGGCAGCTTCCTCGCGCTGTTTGATGCCGCGGCGTATCAAAACCTGAATGTCTTCGTCCGTAAGCTCGCCCTCTCGGCCTTTTTCAGTGGATGCCAGCTGTATCGCTGTTTTCAGCATCCTGAGGACGGAGAGTTTGAGCGCGTCATGGCTCTTCATGGCGGAAACCATGTCCTTCTGGATCAGTTCCGCGAGCGGGGAGGGCATTATTCGGGCCTCCTGTGCTTGTTTCGGACTGAAGCCGCCTTCTTGCGCTTTTTTATTTCACTGGGTTTTTCATAGTGCTCATGTTTCCTGGCCTCTCTGAGCACCCCCACCTTACGAAGCTCACGCTTGAAACGTTTCAGAGCATCCTCGATAGACTCGTTATCGCGCCGAGTTACGCTGGTCATCTTTTGTCCCCCCTCCCCTGTGTCACGCCGCCTATTTCGCTTCAGGCGCCGTTGGAACGCTTCTCAAAGCGCATCCTATACGCGCCCGGCATACACAAAACTCAAACAGCGGCGTCTCCCTGCCAGGGTGACACTTTCAAATATATTTTAACTCAGGTTTTGATCTCGCACAATAGCTGAAGCCCACACTCTTACGGCGGGGGATGGGTGTTCCTTCATGAGTTTTTCGAGACGACAGCCAGCCCACGTCGGCAGTTTTCCCTTCCTGAGTATACGCAGCAGTGGGATCAGTATCGCCTCCTCATCTTTTCTGAGGAGACCCGCAAGCTCCGCCCTGTCGCATGCCTCACAATCCCGCGGCCAGCATGACAGGGCCGCGGCCACAATGGAGGATGATTTGTGAGACAAAAACGGCTGTATGAAATTGGATGCCAATTTCCAGCGTTTGAAGCGATTTAAGACTGTCATGGCGTCCGTTTCGGAAAATTTATAAAGATGCCCGAGAACCGCCCGGGAAAATTCCTCCCGTCTCGGGGTATTCGAGAAGACGTCCATCACTCGATCGAGCACCTCCGACACGGGCATATTGCGTTTGAAATGATCTATCACCGCGACGGCAATCTCATCTTTTACGTTGTATATGGAAAGTTGACGGAGCGCCAGCAGCACCACTCCCGGATGACGGCTCCTCAAACGACGAATTATAGCGTCAGTCCTGCTCTTCGTCACAAACTCGTCGCGCTTCGAGAGAATGTTGTACATCTCCGACTCGGCCCTTGAGATGACGCCCCCTATAAAACGCACGCGAGCGGGCGGAATGACGTCGTCCTGATAAGCGTCCTCCGCTTTGGCGCTCTCCTTCGAAAAGAGCCTCCTCCAGAATTTGCGGAATATGGACTCCTTCTGCCCGGTCTCCTCGACCGGAGCTTCGCGCCTGGCATGGCGCGGACGCGATATTTTGCCGGCGCCAGGCGACGTCAGCTCCTTCAAGGCCATGTAAGCCTCGGTTATTTCGGCAAACTTGCGCGCGCCATCCGGCCCCGCTACATCGGGGTGGTAGGCGCGCGCCATCTGGCGAAAGGCTTTTTTTACCTCCTCCCAGCTGGCGTCCGGCGATAGTCCCAGCGTCCTGAACTCGGCGTCCCGCGTCATGGCGACGCCACCTGTTCGAGCTCGGATATCATTCTGTCCAATACCTCGAGAGCCTGCCATCGCAACGACGCGTCCTCGTTGCGGAGCAACCGCGCATCGCGCGTCACATCGGACAATCTCAACTGAAAATTATCGGGGAACGACAATGACAACCTGGCCAGTCTGTCTTCCCTTACGCGAATCTCCGCCAGAAGATCGCACGGGGCGCCGACCGA
This sequence comes from Synergistaceae bacterium, assembly GCA_031289955.1. Classification (GTDB taxonomy): domain Bacteria; phylum Synergistota; class Synergistia; order Synergistales; family Synergistaceae; genus JAIRKI01. The sequence goes on along the minus strand of JAITOL010000102.1, from coordinate 9,609 downwards.
CTCGTCGCTCTCGAGCGATATGGTCTTCCGGCTCGTAGTCTTGTCGCGCTTTACCTCGACATGCAGCAAACCGCCGCCGTCGACACTGAAGAACACCTCGACGCGCTCCCCGTCGGAGACATTTTCTATCATCAGCGTCTGAAGAACGCGGCCTATGCTCCGAACCCTGCGCTCCCCCTGAACTATCGTCACTTCTATGGCGCCGCTTCCGCACGCTGTGAACGTCTGCCGCGCCTCGGCGGGAAGCGGAGAGCCCTTGCGAAGCAGAGGAACAACTCCGCCGTCGGAGTTCATTATCCCGAGACTGCGGCTCAAAACGTCGATCAACAGGCGCTCCTTCCCCTGATACGCGTACATTGCGCTTCCGGTGACGACTGCGTCCTCCGGGCATATCCTCATGTGATCCGGTTCCCGAACACGCGAGGCCAGAAGCCGGCGCAGAAGAGGGATCCTGCTGCTGCCTCCGACCGTAAGAAGGCGCTGTGGATTATATTTTTTCCACATCTTCTCCACCATCTTGAGTATCTCTTCCATAAGAGGGTATATCAGTGACTCGAACTCGGCGCGCGATATTCTGATGGATTTATCGACGCCCGCAAGACCGGCCGGCGCCTGCCAGACGACGTTATTCGCGCCTGAAAGCTCTATTTTGACCGCCTCTGCTTCCCGCATCATTAAAGACGCTCTAGGGTCGCCAGGCCTGGAGATAGGTAGCCCCGCGCCTCGGCACAGCCACTCCGCCAGCAGCCTGTCTATGTCGAGCCCCCCTATATCCCTGCGCCCCTGACTCTCCACAACCTGAAAGACCCCGGCCTCCCCCTCGACTAACGACATGTCGAGGGTGCCCGCTCCGAAATCTATTATCAGAAAACGGCCGTTTATGCCCGTGGTAAGCGCCGCGGCGGTGGGCTCGTTCACTATTCGGATTTTTTCGAAACCCGCCTGCCTGGCGGCCCTGGCAAGGGCGCCTCTTTCAGGAAAGCTGAAGTGAGCGGGGACTGCCAATACGCATGACGAAATGAATGTCCGCAAATGAGCCTCCGCATCCTCCCGCAAGATGGAGAGAAGCGGGAGCAGAAGCTCTTCCGGAGTGTACGTGCGTCCACCGACGCGCGCCACCCAATCGGATCCCAGATGCCGTTTCATGTCCCACCACACGGCGTCCGGCTCTGTAATGGCTATGCGGGCCGCGTCCTGCCCAGCTACAAGACCATTCTTGGTAAAAGCCACCATCGATGGCGTCCTGACATCTCCCCATCTGTTCGGGATGAATTGCACTCCCCGCCCAGGTATGTCCACTGCAAGCTGGGCATACCTCGTGCCCAGATCAATGCCGATGGTATATTCGCCGCTCAACTGACTTCACACGTCCTTCTCGTATCTCATAAACGCGAGCGCTATTCATCGGGGTACATAATTATTTTTTCCCCGTCGACGCCCTCGCACAAGAGTATACTACCATTCGAATATTTGGGTCTCACGACTAGCTCATTTCCTATTAAGCAGTTTCCCGTACTTTCAGTTCTTGCGTAAACCCGCACGTACCTCGTGTTCCAGCCGGAAGACGCTCGTTCTCCCACCTCTTCCACGAGCACACGATCCTCCCTGCCGATCAATTTCGCGGCGTATGCTTCGAGCAAACCGTCCGCAACGCGAAGCGCGCGATTCATTCTCTCCCTGAGGACATTTCCGGGAACGCCCTCCATGGCGGACGAGTCAGTTCCGTTTCTTCGCGAGTATGGGAAAACGTGTATCCTGCCCAGCCCGACTTCGCCGAGAAGGGCGAGGCTGCGTTCGAACGCGTCGTCGCTCTCGCCCGGAAAACCGACAATGAGATCTGTGGATATATGCGCGTCGTCCCCCAAATAACGTCTTGCCATATCCACAATACGGATGAAATCCGCCGCGTCATATCCTCGCCTCATTGCGCGGAGCACTCCGTCGTCGCCGCTCTGGAGCGGCAGATGCAGATGGCGGCAGAATATCTCGGAGTCCGACGCAGCTTGAAGCAGTTCCTCCGTCACTGAAAACGGCTCGAGCGAACCCAGCCGCAGCCTCGTCACCGCTCCAGCGTCGGAAATTTTCCTAATCAGCCCGGCGAGCGTCACTCCGTCGAGGCCGTAGCTGCCAAGCTGTATGCCTGTCAGTATCGCCTCTTTAGTCCCGAAAGAGGCTACGCGCGAAATTTCCCTCACAACGTCGTCCGGATCGCGCGATACGTGCGCGCCACGCAGAGAGGGCACCGCGCAGTAGCTGCAGGATCTGTCGCAACCGTCCTGCACCTTTATGAAAGCCCTCGTGAGCATACGGGGCCTGTCCAGCGACAACGCGTCCCATTCCACGCTCGAAACCACATCCGTTTTTCTCTCTATAAAAATGCCGGGCGATTCGTACCAGCGCTCAAGAGCATCGACTATCACATGTTTTACGCGGTTGCCAACCAGAATGTCAACGCCGGCGGACACGGCGTCCGACTCCGTCGCCGCCTGCGCCCAGCAGCCACAGGCCACTATGACGGAATCCGGATGATCCCTCCGGGCCCGGCGAAGCGCCTTCCTGGTCTTCGCGTCGGCCGTCGACGTAATGGAACAGGTGACTGTTATCACTATATCGGGGGACGCCTCCACGAGAACGGCTCCGCGGTTCTCCAGAGCGCCGGCCACAGCCTCCGCCTCATAGTGATTGACGCGACACCCGAGCGTCGTAACAGAAAAAGTTTTTCCTATCAGATGAGAACAACACGACATATTTATATTATCCATGAGAAAACGCCATTCGCGACTCCGGTTAAAAACATGACAGGCGAAACCATCCGCATCCGGCTATGACAGCTGTTGAAGCCTTCATAATCCTGTTTCCCAGCGTAACAGGAATAAAGCCGTGTTCCATGAGAACGCATGTTTCCGAGTCGCTCCAGTCGCCCTCCGGCCCCACGGCGAACGCGACTTCGACGCCATATGCGCGAGCCTCCGATATGGGCCGGGAGTCCCTCGAAATCACAGCGGCGTATCTCGCGTCCGGCATGAGGTTCCAGTCAATTTCGGAAAACGCGCAAAGAGAGTCTATCGCGGTTGGGAAAATGGAACCGGAGACCGAGGTTCCCTCGTCCAGTATCTTCCGCCAGCGCGCGAGTTTTTTGGCCCTTTCGGCAGGCTCTATCCTGGGTATCGAGCGTTCACAGAGCGCCGGTATTATCCTCTTTATCCCCAACTCGGAGGCCCCGCTCAGGACAACGTCGAACTGAGACGATTTCAGCAGCCCTATCAGCAGCGTTATCGCGACCCCGTCCGAAACCTCCGGCTCCTCACTGACGGTTCGCAGAAAGTATTCGCCGCCGTCCCGCTCGAGCCTCATGAGAAACCTCGTCCCCCCCCCGTCGGGAAGAAGCCCCTCTACAGCGGCGCCCTCATAGGAACGCAGACTGCGGACGAGATGACGGGCCTGGGCGTCGTCGAGACGCCACAACCCATCCCCCGCCCTGTAGCAGCGTTCAAGCCGGATTTTTGGCAGCGACACCCCACCAGTCCTCTTTCGTCATTTCGTCCATAACTTCGAGGCCTATTCCCGAAAGTTCCTCCATAAACGCGCCGCGTTCTTTCCCCGTCATTCCGGAGAATATGGCTATCCCGCCCGGAGCGAGCACGTCCCTGACATGAGGCAGCATTTCCAAAAGCGGGTCCAATAAAATATTGGCAAAGAGCAGGTCGAAAGGGCCATTGACGCCCGAGAGGAGGTTTCCGCTGTCGAGCTCCACCGCGCCCGCGTCTATGCCGTTCAGCTCCAGGTTGTTTCTGATTTCATCTATGACCGACGGGTCTATGTCCCGGCTTCTGACAAAATCAGCCCCCATTTTGATCGCGGCGATGGTAAGTATCCCCGATCCCGCCCCCACATCCATGACGCGGGGGAAAACAGCGCCGATATTCTCGCGGCATCGCTCGAACAGTTCGAGCGCGGCCTGTGTGCTCTCGTGATACCCGGTGCCGAACGCGCTTCCCGGGTTAATGTATATCGGGATCCTGCCGCTCGACTCATGGCCCTTGTGCCACGGGGCGAGCACTACGATACCCTTGCCCACGTCGAGCGGAGGAAAAGCGTCCTCGCTCTGTCGCGACCAGGGCTGGTTCTCTATCTTGCCCATATCCTCGAGCCTGACGTCAGGCCATGGTTCGAGAGCGTCGAGCAGATGTCCTCTCCAGTAAGACAGATCCTCGTCGGAACGATAATAAATCCGCATTCTCGTTCCGTCCGGCAGACCCTGTACCTCCGTACCTATGCTTCCCGACAGTTCGGCCGCCGAGTATAGTATCTCCTCGTTTTCCTCCGGACATCCGCCGCCGTTGCGCAGCAACACCGTTATGTACCACCAATAGCTCCCCAAGGCGCACACCACCCTTCACAAGAAAACGAAAGAGAGAGGAACGCAATCTCCCGTGTCCTCTCTCCATTCTACAACATTATTCAGACGCGCGTCACGCGGATAGGCATTAACCGGAGAACTTGTCCTTTATCCTGTCGAGGAGTCCCTTGCCATCCGCCACATCGACCTTCATCTCCGACGCGAGCTCCGCCATGAGCTGCTTCCCTTTCGACGAAAGATTCTTGGGCACGTTGACGCGCACGTGGATATGCATATCGCCGTTGCCGCTTCCGCGAAGACGCGGCATACCGCGGTTTTTTATCCTCAGCACCGAGCCCGGCTGAGTGCCGGCCGGAACGTCCAGTTTTTCCATTCCATCGAACGTCGGAATCGACACCGACGCCCCCAGAACAGCCTGCGGGATCTCTATGTCGACCCTGACGTGCAGGTCCGCTCCGTCGCGCTGGAACCTCGAATCAGGGGTAACCTCGAGCAGTATGAACAAGTCGCCCTGCGGGCCTCCGTTCCTGCCCGCCTCCCCCTCTCCGGATATGCGAAGCCGCGTCCCGGTGTCCACGCCAGGCGGGATTTTGACATCCAACTTGCGGCTTCGTCTCACCCGCTTCGAACCTCTGCAATCCTTGCAGGGCTTCTCTATGATATTGCCTTTGCCGCCGCACGCCGCGCAAGGCACGACCTGCACCATGCGGCCGAATGGCGTATTTGCGGCACGTTCGACCTGCCCTCTTCCGCCGCACGCCGAACAGGTCGTGACATTTGAGCCCGGCTCGGCGCCGGTTCCGTCGCAGTGGGGGCAGTTTTCCTCGCGAGGAATCTCAACCTCGCGTGAAACCCCCCGGAACGCGGTTTCGAGCGTTATGCGGATGGACATCTCCAGGTCGGAGCCCCTTCGCGGCCCGTTGGGGTTTCCTCCCCTCGAAGCCCCTCCGCCGAACAGGTTTTCAAACAGGTCGCCGAACAGGTCGCCTCCGCCGCCGAAACCGGAACCAGGCGGCGGGACGTCCCCCACAAATCCGAACTGATCGTACTGAGCCCTCTTCTGAGGGTCGCTCAGTATGTCGTTCGCCTCGTTGATCTCCTTGAACTTAGCCTCGGCGTCCGCGTTTCCCGGGTTTGCGTCCGGGTGATGCTTACGGGCCAGCTTCCGGTAAGCTCGCTTTATTTCGTCCGCAGTGGCGCCCTTAGGCACGCCCAATATTTCATAGTAGTCTTTTTTGCCTGGTGCAGCCACCGCCGCTCACCTCTTCGACTATTTTCAGTTATTCCCGTCGGATGTGCTGAAATCCGCGTCGACGGTAGCGCCATCGTCTGAGGACGACGCGCCGTCATTCCGCTCCGGTTCGGCGGCGGAAGCCGCCGCGCTGCCGTCCGCGTAGAGCTTTTCGGCTATCGGATGCATAGCCGTCATCAGTTCGTCGCGCGCGGTGTTGATATTCGATACATCCTCCGACTTTATGGCCTCGCGAAGCAGGTTTATCTTGCCCTCCACCGCCGCCTTTTCGCTCTCGGCAACCTTATCGCCCAGATCCTTGAGAGACTTTTCGGCGTTGTAGACCAGCGAATCGGCCTCATTCCTGGCCTCTATGAGCTCCTTCTTGCGCTTGTCCTCGTCCTCATGGCTTTCGGCGTCATGCTTCATCTTATCTATGTCGGCGTCCGTCAGGCGGGACGACTGGATCGTGATGTGCTGAACCTTGCTGGTTCCCTTGTCCTTAGCGGTCACATTGACTATTCCGTTGGCGTCGATGTCGAACGTAACCTCTATCTGCGGTATGCCGCGCGGCGCCGGAGGAATCCCGTCGAGCGTGAACTTGCCGAGCGTTACGTTGTCAGCGGCCATGGCGCGCTCGCCCTGCAGAACGTGAACTTCGACCTGGGGCTGATTATCCGCAGCAGTCGTGAAAACCTGGCTCTTGGACGACGGAATGGCCGTGTTGCGGTCGATTATCTTCGTGAAGACTCCGCCCATCGTCTCGAGGCCGAGCGACAACGGCGTTACGTCGACCAACACTATATCCTTGTGCTCGCCCGAGAGAACCGCGCCCTGAAGCGCGGCGCCTATCGCGACGCACTCGTCCGGGTTGATGCCCTTTGTCGGCTCGTGCCCCAGAAGTTCTCTGACCTTCTTCTGCACCATCGGCATACGGATGGAACCGCCGACGAGAAGTATTTTATCGACCTCGGAAGCCGTCAGGCCCGCATCCTTCAGCGCGGACTGAGTAGGCTTGACGACCCGTTCGAGAAGGTCTCTCGTCAGATCCTCGAACCTGGCCCTCGTGAGCGTCAGTTCGAGATGCTTCGGCCCGTTCTGGTCAGCGGTTATGAACGGCAGGGATATGGTGGTCTCGGCCATGGACGAAAGCTCGACCTTAGCCTTCTCCGCCGCCTCGCGGAGACGCTGAACCGCCATCTTGTCGTTTTTGAGGTCTATGCCCTCGGCGCGTTTGAATTCGGCCTCCATCCACTCGACTACCTTGTTGTCCCAGTCGTCGCCTCCGAGCATGTTGTCGCCGGAAGTGGCGAGAACCTCGAAGACGCCGTCGCCGACGTCCAGTATCGATACGTCGAATGTGCCGCCGCCGAGATCGAAGACAAGTATCTTATGCTCTCCCTCTTTATCGGCGCCGTAGGCGAGACAGGCGGCGGTCGGTTCGTTGATGACGCGGAGCACTTCCAGCCCGGCAATCGTCCCGGCGTCCTTCGTAGCCTGGCGCTGAGCGTCGGTGAAGTAGGCCGGACAGGTGATGACCGCGTGAGAAACCGTCGTTCCGAGATATTCCTCCGCGTCGCGCTTCAGCTTCTGAAGTACCATCGCGGATATTTCCTGCGGGCTGTGCGACTTGTCGTCGATTTTGACCTTGTAGTCGGAACCCATCTTCCTCTTGATGGATATGATGGTGCGTTCCGTATTGACGATGGCCTGGCGCTTCGCCAGCTGCCCCACAAGGCGCTCGCCCTCTTTCGTGAACGCCACGACCGACGGAGTCGTCCTGTTGCCCTCCGCGTTCGGGATGACGGTTATGTTATCCCCTTCCTTGACGGCAACACAGCTGTTCGTGGTGCCGAGATCTATTCCAATTACCTTTCCTGTTATTTTAGCCATTCAGGCTCCCTTCCTTCTCTTGAGAAATATATGGTTTCCGTTATTTATCATCCGTTTTGAGGATTTTTCTCCCAACCTTGACGCGCGCCGCGCGCAACACTTTATCGCCGAGCATATAACCGACGCCGAGAACCTCCGCTATAGCCCCGTCGCGCTCGTCGTTCTCCACGTCTGTCGTCATGATCGCCTCGTGGAGCGACGGGTCGAAGGCCCCGTTCGCTTCTATGACCTTGAGCCCCAGATTTTGCATGACCCCGAAGAACTGTTTCTGAACCATCGAGACGCCCTTGTACATTGCGGATTCCTTGTCGGCCTCCGCGCCAAGCGCGCGTTCAAGATTGTCCAGAACGGGAAGCAGCTCGACGACGACGTTTTCCGCCGCAAGCATCCTGTCGCGAGCCCTATCGCGCTCGACCCTCGTTCTATAGTTGTAAAAATCGGCCTTCGCGCGGGCAGCTTCGTCCTTATATTGGGCGGCTTCCGAACGCGCGCCCTCAAGTTTTTCCATCAAACTCCCCGCGTCCTCCTGTTCCAGTTCGCATACCCCGACCTCGTCTTCCTCGGCCGACGGAGTACACGTTTCGTTTTTTTCATCTTCAACGCTCATCGTGCCCATCTCCTTCGCCGTCCGGATTATCAGTCAATCCGTCCATATCTATATCGCACAGCACCCTGTCGAGCGCCGCTATAACGCGTTCGTAGTTCATCCGCTTGGGGCCTATGACGCCGAGCATCGTGCGGGCGCCCTCCGTGCTGGAACTCGAGAATACTACAGAGCAGTCCTCCAGCTCCGGAACCTGGTTTTCCTCCCCTATTATCACTCCGATGCCGTCCTTCTTGCCATACTGAGCCAGGAGTTTAGCGAGCTCTCCCTCTTGCTCCAGCACGGAAAAAAGCGCCCTAAAGCGAACTATATCCTGAAAATCCGGTATGTCGAAGAGGTTCGCCAGCGAGCCTGTGAAAAGCGTCGTCCGCTCTCCGGCCAGGAGAGCGTCGAGCTCATCCAGAGCCTTCCTGCATGAATCCGTATACTTTCCAAGACCCTTGAAGATGTAACTCTGCAACGCTTCGCTCACTTCTTTCCACTCGTACCCCGACAGCGTGTTGATCTTGCGGGCGAGATCCTCGAGCGCGTCCTGCGAGAGATCGTAGGGCATGTTCACCACCCTGTGATGGACGACGCCCCCCTCCAGTATCACGAGGAGAAGAAAATGCGACGTGTCCACGCGGACAAAATCTATCTTGTTGAGCCTGGCCTGTTTGAGCTGGGTCACAGCCGCCATGCCGACGTAGCTGGAAAGCTGCGACAGCAGCTCCGACGCGCTGCCCAAAGCCCCCCTGAGCCCGTCGCGATGTTCGCGCAGCCTGACCATCCACGTGCCGCGCCCCTGCTCTCCGCGGGGTCTGCGCTGGAGCACCGTGTCGACGAAAATCCTGTACGCCATTGTCGTTGGAACGCGCCCCGCCGACGTATGAGGCTGCATGAGATAACCCATTTCCTCGAGGTCGGCCATCTCGTTTCTTATCGTGGCGGCGCTGCGGCCCTTCAGGTAACGCTTGGAGAGCGTGCGTGACCCCACCTGCTCGCCGCTCTCGATGAATTCGTGAACGACGGACAGCAAAACTTCCAATTGTCTTTCGGTCAGCATGTCAACGCCCCCAAGGATCACAATGCCTCAGACCCGCTATTAGCACTCGAACATATTGAGTGCTAAGCGCTCAGTGATCGGGATTAGGATATCAGTCTAATCGCTGAATGTCAAGACAGGTCAAACATTTTTCAGGCGATATTTCGTCCGTATAAACGCGGAACTCTATCGCCGATTTTATGAGAAAAGACGCGGTTCACGCGCGCTATGGCCTGCATGAGGTTGTGACCGGCCATAGGCTTATAAACGTACATCGTCGCGAGCGACGGCACGTCAAAACCAGTGAGCCACATATCGACCACAATGGCGATTTTAAGCGGCGAGCCGTTGTCCTTGAACATATATGCCATATCGTCCTTGCGGCGTTTGTTGCCGATGACCTCGCGCCATTCCTCCGGATCGTTATTGCCGCTTGTCATAACGACGCCGATACGACCGTCGTTTTGCCAGACAGGGCGCATTTTAAGCAATTTGCT
>JAITOL010000090.1 GCA_031289955.1 Synergistaceae bacterium | reverse complement strand
CCGCCGAGGATTCCTGAAACTTGTCCAAACAGACGATTCCATTCCTTGAAAAACATTTCAGTCCGAAGGTCTTTATGGGAACATAGAGCGCCCCACAGCGCAATGGTAAGCTGCCGCATGGCGTCGCTGTTGAAGCCGAAATCCTTCAGAAGGTTTTCGCTGATGAGCGCCTTGGTTCGCGTGGCGTGCGCAAGTGTTATGAAATGGGAAACGGATTTTTCGTCAATGGCAAATGGGCCGCTTTTTATCAGTCTGCCTTCCCGATTTTTACGAAAGAATCCGATTTTCAATCCATCAATTATCACACATACAATCTGGTCTTCAGCAACTTTATATTTCGCAGCCAGAGCGGGTATGTACTTGGATTTATCCTCAGCATGAAAATCGAAACGGCGATTTAATTCACCGGGCTTCTTGTATTCAACGCACATCTGGTTAAAAAGAGCATCGATGACGCCAGATGACACCTGCGCTTCATAGGCTGGGTTGTAGGCGATGTCAATTTTATTCAGTTCATCGATGAAAATGCCCTCACAGCGAAGGCGAACGTCTTCTTCCGTCTTGAACAGCCGAGAAGCGTCTTGTATTCTGGATACTATGGCCCCGGCAACTTTTTGATACAAGACGATTCCTCCTCTGTTTCACGCCGCCAAGCGGCTGATCGTTTCCCGCGAGGACTCCTGCCTTGCGCCATATATAGCGTACCACGGGCGGTCAAGCTGTCAAGCGGTCATGCGTGGCAACCGGAAAATTCAAGCTCGAAAAGGGCTATTGGGGGATAGCGAATAGTTGGATAACGCGCGCGACATTGACAAACGAGCGCCTCGTAAATCTTGGATTTGAGAATTTTCCCAAGAGATACGAGGCGCCGCGCTCAAGCTATTGGCGTTGGATACCGGTAGTGTGGCGCGTTGTGTCCGTTGCTCCTTACAGCCCCTTCTGTTCGGGCAGCGAGAAATTTCCGCCGCCATCGAGATAGTGAGCGTCTCCCATCAGGCTCATCCGGGGCGGACGTCCTTCCGTCACCTCCACTATCGAAAGCCCGCAGTTCGCTATCTGGAAGCTCCAGAAGCTCGACAGCGGAGCATTCAGGAAATGGCACATGAGGGCCTTGATAACCGCGTCGTGGGCCGCTATACATACGTCGCCGGAGTATTTCTCCGCCAGCTCCGCGGCGGACGCCACAGCCCTTATCTGGACGGCGCGAAGGGATTCGCCGCCTGTCCCCGGCATGATAACCGTATGAGGGGCCGTGTGCCACATCTCCATGAGATCGGGCCAGCGGAGTTTTACCTCCGATGATAACAGGCCCTCCCAATCTCCGTGGTTTATCTCGGTGAAACCGGGGATTATCTCGGGCGATCCCGCTCCGCAGGTTTCCGCTATCCTCTCGGCCGCGAAAAGCGCGCGCTTCAAGGGGCTCGACGTCACGGCGTCAAATTTGTGTCCGGCGAGATATTCCGCCACCCGCTCGGACTGACGGATACCGCGCTCGTCGAGCTCGGTGTCGCGCTGTCCCTGGAAGCGCCCCTCCGTGTTCCAGAGCGTCTCCCCGTGGCGAACTATGAAAAATCTCATGCCTGACTGTCCCCGTTCAGCTTCACGGTAGTGGCCCACAACATGTCTCCGTCGCGCTCCATCGATGATAGCAGCTCCGGGGATATTACGCCGTCAATTTCCATCACGGCGAGCGCCAGCCCGCTCGATTCCTTGCGGCCGAGCGAGAAGTTGGCTATGTTGACGGACGACGCGCCCAGCAGGTTTCCGACTTTGCCGATGACTCCGGGGCGATCGTGGTTTTGGAATATCAGAAGCTGCCCGTGCGGGTTGAAGTCGATCCAGTAGTCGTTGACCCTGACTATGTGCTGACGCCCTTCCTCGGTTATCGTGCCGAAAATGGTCTGGGACGAGTTTTGTGTTTCAACGGTTACCTCTATGAGATTGTGGTAAGTCTTTGACTCGCCGAAGCTCTCCTCTACCGCGATACCGCGCTCGGCCGCCAGAATCGGGGCTATCATATAGTTCGTTTCCGGTCCGTGAGCCACTTCGAGAAGGCCTTTTATCACGGCTATGGTGTATGGGCGGTTTCTGTTGCCGGGCGCGTCCTCGTCGTTCAGCGCTTCCCCGCGCAGCATGACGCGGACTTTGAGCGCCGGATCGCCCTCGTTTTCTATCAGCTTCGCCGCCAGGATTCCCATCTTTCGGGCGAGACGGACGAAGTTTTTCTGCATGTCCCCGAGGTGCTGCTCCATGAACGGCAGATTGACGGCGTGGTCGTACTGCTCGCCGCGAAGGGCCGCCAGAGCGTTAGTCACGGCGATACGCGCGACCTCGGTCTGGGCTTCCACCGTGGTCGCGCCCAGATGCGGCGCGAGAACCATCTTGTCCGCTATATCGCTGGCCAGGAGGGGGTTTTCGGCGGTCGGCGGTTCCTGGCTGAACACGTCGAACGCGGCGCCCGCCAGACGCCCGTCCCGCAGAGCCTGGGCGCATGCCGCCTCGTCGACTATGCCGCCGCGAGCGCAGTTGATCAGGTAAGAGCCTTTTTTCATGGCCCTAAGCATCTTCTCGTTTATCACGCAGTGGGTCTCGTTCGTGATGGGCACGTGGATCGTGACTATATCGACGAGGGAGAGCGCCCCGGCGAGATCCGTCGTCTTCTGAAACCCGAGCTCGGCCACTTTCTTCTCCGGCACGTATGGATCGTAGCCAATGACCTCCATGCCGAACGCGCGGCACCTGATGCCGACCTGGGTTCCGATCCGGCCGAGACCTACTATCAGAATTTTTTTGCCGTTGAGCTGATGCCCCGTGAAACGCTTGCGATCCCATTCTCCGCGCATCAAAGAGGCATATGCCTGAGCGGTATGCCTCATCATCGCCAGCATGAGGGCCATGGTCTGTTCAGCGGCGGCGAGCGTGTTTCCCGTCGGCGCGTTGATGACAACTATTCCGTGCCTGCTCGCTTCCTGTATGTCGACGTTGTCGACTCCGACCCCGGCGCGCGCTATGACCTTGAGGCGTTTCGAGGCTTCGATCGCCTCGCGGTCCATCGCCGTGCCGCTTCTCGTGATTATCGCGTCGTAATGCCCGATTATCTTCAGCAATTCCGGCTTAGTGATGCCGACCTTGACGTCGGTTTCCACATCGGGCGCTTCCTTCAGTATTCGCAGCCCCTCGTCGCCCAGGGCTTCCGGGATTATGATCTTGAACTTTTTATCGCTCATCTTATTTTGCCTCCCAGACTTCAAACGCGCGCCTCACAAAATCGCCGGCCCTGGCGCGATGGTCGCCCAAAGCGGCGTAGAGGCTGCCCAGCGCGAGAGAAATTTCCGGCCACCTCACGTCGTGATAGTGAGACATCCTTATGAGTTTGCCCTTGAATTTCCCCTGTCCGCCGGCCGGCTCCACCCCTAAAGCCTTGAGGGATTTGGCGATCGCGGACGTATCTCCCGACGGATGGAAGAACGCTGTAACGCCGGGCGAGCGGAATTTTTCCTCTTTTACAAGCAGCTCGAAACCGAGCGAATCTATCCCCGCCGCAAGCGCGCGAGCGGCCCGCGAGCGAAGTTCAAACCAGCCGTCCGAGGATATTTCGTCCAATGCCGCGTCGAGCGCGTAGTAGAGCGACACTGGCGGGGTATACGGATTATCGGGGGCTTCCTTGTACAGATCCTTCTTCTGTCGCATGAGGTCGAAATAATAATTGTTGCATTTGCGCTTCGATACCGCGTCCCAGCCGCGCTCCGACAGCCATACGAGCCCGAGCCCGGGCGGCGTCAGGAGACCTTTTTGCGACGCCGTGGCAACGGCGTCCACTCCCCATTCCTCCGGATAGCAGGGCATTGTCCCGATGGAGCTGACGCTGTCGACGAGCACGAGCGGCCTGTTTTTTTGTGGAATCGCCGAGACGATTTCGTCGACGCGGTTGAATACCCCGGTCGAGGTTTCGTTCTGTGTCAAAAGAAGCACGGAGGCGTCCGGGTTTTTGGCGACGGCTTCGGCTACGACCCCGGGATTGACGCCCTCTCCGGGCGTAACGTCGACGTTCACGATGGAAGCGCCAGTGAGGGCTGTTATCTCGCGGAACCTGTCGCCGAAGACGCCGCAGGATACGGATATGACTTTCGTGTCCGGCCCGGTGAAGTTGACGGAGAGACTCTCGAGCGCGCCGGTTCCGGACGCCGGGAATATGACAGTCTTGCCGGAGGTCTTGAGCAGACGGCCGAGCTTCGTCTCTATTCCGGCGAAAAGAGCGGAAAAGTCGGCCCCCCTGTGCCCTATGAGAGGGCGAGCCTCCGCGAGTGAAACCTCCGTCGATACAGGAACCGGTCCAGGTGTCATCAAGTACTTTTTCATAGTTCGTTCCAACCCCTTCGTTATTATTAAAAAGTCACAAAAAAAAGGAGCCGGTTTTCATCCGGCCCCTCGTCTCTGTCTTGATAATCGCGCTTAGCGCTGTCGCGTCAATCAATCCTCCGAGGCGGGGAACCATCCCATACCGGATGAAGCTCCGGTCGAGGAGGCGGAGGAACTGGACGAAAAACAAAGGCTTCCAAAGCAAATGAGCGCGCGCAATTTATTCATAATGCTTACCTTATATCATCTAAGTGACTTTATGTCAACATCGAATGCAAAGGATGTCAAGAACATAAGACAAAGATAAGGCATAATGAGAAAATTTCGCCAAACATTAATATATTAGCGCTGACAGAAGTCCCTGATGTTAGGAGACTAGCGGAGTGCTCGTAAAAGTTCTGTTATCAAGCACCTCTCGATATTTTCCAAGGCCAAAACAATAGTGCGCCAAATTCTGCATGGCTCTGATAGTGGTCGGATGTTTTTCTCCGAAAATGCTTCCAGCACTCTTATAGGTTTTTACGCCCAACTCATAAGCAGCTGTGTAATTCTCAAGAGATCTATAAAATCATAGAAACGACCACAAAAACACCATTAGTCAGCCCATGCTCTTTTCTGTCTAACGCGTGCCAAAGCTCGCAGGATTTTTGAGCTTTTTCTAAGGTTTCTTCGTATCTTCCAGCGGATTCAAGATAGTTCCGCGATGGTTGATGATCCGTTTTTCCGCAAATTCGAGCGGGATTTGCGGGCTATCCGCAAGGTAGAAAAGAGAGCATTATCCTTCCATCTCGCATTCCGTCAATTCCGACAATTTCGCCGGAATTGACGACACAGGCAGCTTAAACAACTCATCGTAATGCGCCTCCAGAAATTTCGCTCCCTTTGCGTTCACCAAACGTTCATGAAGCGATACACTGGAATCGACGCCCAGTTGCATAATTTCCTCCCCTTCAGGCGTCAGAAGCCCCTGTTCGGATAAATATTGGAAAACAGCTTTAATCCGACCCAAGACTTCCGTTGCCGGTTCTCCAGCGTCAATATGCCACTGAGCTTTGTCGAATATTCGCATGTTAGTCTCTCCTTTCAATCTTAGTGTGAACGTTAGAAGGAATTTCCACAAGATTGCCGTTCGAGTCTTTGATGTAGTTGCCGCCGGCATCGCGAATACGCTCTTCCTTTGCCGTCTGTTCGGCCTTGTCGGCGGTCTTGGAGGTCACTTCGACCATATCGACAATCTTCCCGTCCTTTGTGATAGTGAAATCGACGCGCCGCGCCTCGCCCGTCTCAGTATCTTTAACAATAACGCCATCTTTGTCGCGCAAGTACCTTTCGCTTTCGACGGAATAGCCTTCCTTCTCCAGATATTGCTCCTTGAGTTCGCCCTCAACTTCCAATTCTCGCCTCGAGCCCTCCACCTTATTGCGAATAGGCGCGGCTTCCTGTGTTTCGTTGACGGTATTTTCCTGTCCCACATCTGAAGCGCCCACATCGGCTTTGTTCCGCGTAAACGCGTCTTTGCCCGACACCGCGTCTCTCCCCCCAGGCGTCATATCGGCCTCGATGTCGGAGAGCTTGCCGATCTCCTTCGCGTCGAACCCCGTTGGGCCGTCGTTGGTTCGCCCCAAGTCGCGCGTCCCCGGAACTTCGAACTTGCCGGGGCCGCTTTCCACAATGGAGGCTGAGGAGATCTGCGTATCTGCGATTTGTTTGGCGATCTCGCTGATCATGCCTTCATCTCCTTTGCGCGGAGTCGGCGTTAAATACCCTGATAATATCGCTTTTACGCATGTTTTCGTGAAGCAGCACGGAAAGCAGCTGACGTATCAGGTTACCCCAGCTGGAGGGTCGGACCGTAAGCAGCAAATCGTCCAACATCGCCGTCAAGGTCTCCTCAATTTGAGCAGGGTCGACGTTTTCACTCGACAAGGCGAGGAAATACGCCGCCTTGTCTTGCGCTTTGTCCTTCACGTACTTATGGAGAAGCACGGCGAACGGCGAGGGGATCCCCGCGACCTCGGCCATTTCGGTATTTATGGCTGAGGCGTCGCCGTTGCCGTCGAACCACGCGTCGACAAAAAGCCGTTGCAGACGAAGGCATCGGTCGTAGGAGCCGGGGAAAGATTCGTTCAGCTTGCCGAAGAAAAGGTTCGCGTAATAGATCAGATAACAGGCGCATCGCAAGTCGTCTTCCGCGCGGAACGCCCGCCCAAGGATCGCGTTGAACCGTTCCTTATAGCCCTTCAACGCTTCCGCGTCGCCCGTCATCATCACGATCAACGCGCCCATAACCCCGAAGTACGCCGAACTAGAATATTTCCCTATATCTTCTTTCAAATACGCCTCAGCAACGCCTTCCAATTTTTCAAAACCTGAGTAACGGCAAAACACTTCGGAATTATCGGCATGAAACTGTTTCATGCGTTCTTTTATGTCATCATTGGTAATATGTTTCAAAGTACCATCTTTTGAAATATCCACCAGTACCAGAAACGCTTTATCTGCCCCTTCCCTATGAATTACCGCCTGTCCGACTTCGAGAAGGCATAATTCACGGTTTTGGGCGTCTGTCAGATTCATAGTG
>JAITOL010000150.1 GCA_031289955.1 Synergistaceae bacterium | reverse complement strand
ACCGGAACCGGCAACACGCTGCTCATTGCCGAATCTCTCGCGGACGAGCTCACAAGCGGGGGAAAGAGCGTATCCATCGTGGCTATGGAGCGCTTCGCGCCAGATTCGAGATCCGATGACGCGGCGCTGGGGCTAGCGATGCCGGTCGCTTGTTTTTCCACATACCCTACCGTGTGGCGCTTTATAGATTCTCTTCCGGCGGGAGGCGGCCGCGAGGCGTTTCTCATCGCCACTATGGGAGGGGCCGGAGGCGGCATGGATGGGCCGGTCAGGCGCGCGCTCGAAGCCAAAGGATACAGGCCGATCGGCTCTTGTATAGTCAAAATGCCAAGAAATTACAGCAACAGGACGATAGACGCCGAGGAAAATTCAAAACGCGAGCGCTTGGCAAAGGAATCGGTCAAAATTTTCGCGCATAAGCTTCTGGACGGTTCCGCGCGATGGTCGACCGGCGTGCCGGTCATCTCGAACTTCGCCGCGTCCCTGGCGCACGGTCGCAAACCGTGGAATTTTTTCTATCGGCTGTTTCCGCTCGCCGTGGCGGGAGATAAATGCGACGCCTGCGGCCTGTGTCAAAAGTTGTGCCCGGAGGGAAACATAACGGTCGACGGAGGCAAAGCGTCGATCGGAAACCTCTGCCAGTCATGCCAGCGGTGCATAGGCTTCTGTCCGATCGGCGCGATACACGTCCCCGGGAAACCGGCGGTTCAATATCGCGGTATAGAGCTGGAATCCATCCTGTCGCTGCTTGGAAAATAGGCGGCTATAGCAAATCAATACAGAGGGAGGTCGAAAACATGAGTGGAAGCCGCATTATAGAAAGCATGAAAGAAGCTCTCGCGATCGCGCGCGGCGAATTGCCGGAAACTGACTATCGCGTTCATACAAACCCCCCAGCGTCTCGGCTGGTTCAGAATCTCGATCATTTGGTTTAGAGGTTATCCCTTCGGGGCGTCGTCCCCGAAGTCGAGCAGTCTCTGGCGGTATTCCGTATTGCCGTCGCTCTCCGAATTGCTCACGGTGAGGCCCATTAGCCGTATTTTTCCGTCGCCTTCAAATTGAACCGAGCCGAGAAGTTCTTTCGCCACACTCCAGAAGACTTCAAATTTGTCTATGGCGACCGGAAGCGTTTTACGTCTCGTCTTCTCGCGAAAATCCGCGTACTTCAGCTTCAACGTCACGGTCCGTCCCGCGAAAAAATGTCTCGACAACCTGTCCCAGACCTCTTGGGCTATATTCCACATGCGCGACGTCAGCTCCTCCATGCCGCGTATATCCGACGTGAACGTGGTCTCGGCGCCGAGCGATTTGCGGGCGCGGTCCGGCACGACCTCGCGGTCGTCGTCGCCCCTGGCGTTAAGGTAATACGCGTGTCCCGCCTTGCCGAACATGCGTTTCAGTTCGTCCTCGCTGTATCGTTTCAGGTCCAGACCGGTATGAATGTTCATGCTGTGCATCTTGTCGGCGGTGACCTTGCCTATTCCCCAGAATTGTTCTATTTTGAGCGTCTCCGCGAACGCCTCGGTTTCCTCCGGGCGAACCACGAAAAGGCCGTTTGGTTTTTTGTAGTCGGAAGCGATTTTCGCGATGAATTTGTTGACGGAGACTCCGGCGGAGGCTGTGAGCTCCGTCTCCGCCAGCACTCTGCGGCGTATCTCTTCGGCTATCCGGGTGGCGGACGCTATGCCGCGCTTGTTCTCTGTGACGTCGAGATACGCTTCATCCAACGAGAGAGGCTCCATAAGATCGGTGTAATCGAGGAATATCCGCCGTATTTGCAGGGATACAGCCTTGTAAACGTCGAAACGGGCAGGAACGAAGATGAGTTCCGGGCATTTGTTCATTGCCGAGAGCGACGGCATTGCCGACCTCACGCCCCATTTTCTCGCCTCATAACTCGCGGCCGCGACAACTCCGCGTTCGGCCGCCCGCCCGACAGCGAGGGGTTTGCCCCTGAATTCCGGGTTATCCCGCTGTTCTATCGAAGCGTAAAACGCGTCCATGTCGATGTGGATTATTTTTCGCGCTGTCACCATTTTCCTCGCGCCGCTGATAAGTTCAGAAATTTTACAGAATCATGAATGTGCCGCCGCCTCATATATTATCACAAGAGCCGGGAGAAACGCTGTGTTATTCCTAACTTTGGCAATGTCGAAGCATTATATGATTTGCGCGTTGCTTAATCAGCCCAATTCTCGACGTTGAGATTTTCGACGCGTAAAAATTCTTTTGTGTTGTTGGTCACCAGAATTCCGCCTCTTGACAGCACGGTTGCGGCAATCATCATATCGTTTCCGCCGATAATTTTGCCCTTGGGTTCCAAAGAGGCACGAATGTCCCCATAATATTCCGCCGCCCCTGCGTCAAAAGGGATAATTTCGAGCGGTTTCAAAAAAATCTCCAATTTTGAGATGTTTGCGATGTATTTGACGCTCTTTTTAACGCCGTAAAAAAGTTCCGCGACAACTACGGAAGAAAGTTTTATTTCCTGTGGCTGGTGTGACCACAAATTTTTTGTGAGGGACAAGGATTTCCCATTCATATAGTAAATGCAAATATTGGTATCGAGAAAATAGCTCAAAACAATCCTCTGTCCACAAATGGAATTTCTTCCGGTTCCGCGAACGTATCATCGTCAATTGAGCCGTTAAGGTTTACAAATTCTTTCGGCCAGGCAACGATTAAAGGCTTCATGTGTATCGCGCCTTCTTTTTCGAAAATATCGAGTTTGTCGCCAACGGACAATCCCAACTTATCGACAAGGGCTTTCGGAAGGGTAATTTGCGACTTCGCGCGCAATTCAGCCAACATGACAATCTCCTCCTCATCATAATCGTCGTTCAAGGTAATTATAGCGGATCGGACGGGAGTCTTTTTACGTCCGCTCCCGCGTAATCAACATATGCTATTGTCGCATCGCTTCCGGCTTGAACTCGGATTCCAGCATGGCGGTCAGTTCCTCTATGCCGCGCGACCCTATGTCGCCTCCGGTCCTCGTGCGCACCGAAACGGAGTTGGATTCGACTTCTTTCGCGCCCACTACAAGCATGTACGGCACTTTTTCCAGCTGGGCGTCCCTTATCTTTTTGCCCAGCTTCTCGTCGCGCGAATCCCGCTCCACGCGGACGCCCATATTTTTGAGGATGTCCTCTATCTTCAGCGCGTAATCCTCGTGCTCCGGGTTTACCTGTATTATCCTCGCCTGCACGGGGGCTATCCAGTATGGGAAAGCTCCGGCGTAATGCTCCACGAGGATGCCCATGAAACGCTCGAGGCTGCCCAGTATCGTCCTGTGAAGCATCACCGGTCTGTGCTCCGCGCCGTCGTTTCCTATGTACGTCATGTCGAATTTTTCCGGCAGCTGGAAGTCGAGCTGAACTGTGCCGCACTGCCATGTACGGCCTATGCTGTCCCTCAGGTGAAAGTCTATCTTGGGCCCGTAGAAAGCGCCATCGCCGGGGTTTATCCTGTAAGGGGTTCTGGTCTCCTCCAGAATCTCCTGAAGCTTTTGCTCGGCGAGAGTCCACAGCTCCGGGTCTCCCATGGAATTTTCCGGCCTAGTCGACAGTTCCACGCTGAACTGGAAACCGAACACGTCGTAGACGTATTTGTCGAGGTCTATCACCTTCTTGAGTTCCGCGCCTATCTGATCGGAGGTGCAGTAGATATGAGCGTCGTCCTGGGTGAAGCATCTCACCCTCATGAGGCCGTGCAGCACGCCGGAACGTTCGTGCCTGTGAACGATTCCGAGTTCGGCCATCCGGAGAGGAAGCTCCCTGTAGCTTTTGCGCGACGTCTTGTAGACGAGTATGCCTCCCGGACAATTCATCGGTTTTATGGCGTATGGGCGTTCGTCGATCTCCGTGAAGTACATGTTTTCGCGGTAGTGATCCCAGTGTCCTGAACGCTGCCAGAGCTCCCGATCAAGGATGAGCGGGGTCTTTATCTCGCTGTACCCCCGCTTTGTGTGCTCTTTGCGCCAGAAATCGACAAGGGTGTTCATTATGACCATGCCCTTGGGGTGGAAGAATGGAAAACCGGGGCCCTCGGGCTGAAAACTGAAGAGGTCGAGTTCCCTGCCGAGTTTCCTGTGGTCTCGGCGTTTGGCCTCTTCCATCATGTTCAGATAACCAGCCAGCGATTCGGCGTCGGCGAAGGCCGTCCCGTAAATTCTGGTGAGCATGACGTTTTTCTCGTTTCCGCGCCAGTACGCGCCCGCCAGCGACATGAGCCTGAAATGCTTCAGGTATCCTGTATTGGGGACGTGCGGGCCCCGGCATAGATCCCAGAACTCTCCCTGTCCGTAAAGCGACACTGTCGGCGCTCCTATATCGTTTATTAGCTCGACTTTGAACTGATCGTCGGCGAACTTCTCCAGAGCTTCCGGTGACGTCATCTCGACGCGTTCGATGCGGAATTTTTCGCCCGCGAGCTTTTTCATTTCGGCCTCTATGACCGGCAGGTCGTCGTCCGTTATGGCTTTCGGGAAGAGGACGTCGTAGTAAAAACCGTCCTGAATGGACGGACCGACGCCGAATTTCGCGCCGGGGTAGAGCCTCGTTATGGCCTGCGCCATGAGATGCGACGTCGAGTGCCTGATCAGGTCGAGGCCCTCGCTCGTTTCCGGCGTTATAGGTTCGAGGACTCCGCCGCCCGTTATTTTGGAGTGCAGATCTGCGGCTCGCCCTCCTATTTTAGCGGCTATAGCCCCCTTGATGTTCCATTCCTTGAAAATTTCAAAAGGAGTGGTCTCTCCTGAAAACTCAAATATTTTATTTTCCGGTCCCTCGTATCGGGGCATGGCGTCGTCTCCTCCCGAGAACATCACTATCGAATATTCTCCGATTCCATATTGTATCACCCCATGAATTTTTTGCGCAACAGGGCGCGCCTGTGTCATGTTAAAATAACGCCAATTGCTCCTGAAAGGATGGTTTCAATGTCATCTCAGACTTCATCGTCACCTCAGGCTTCGGCGAAACTGCTGCGAACGTCGGACGCGAGACAGCTCGCTCCCGGAGAGATGTTCAAAGGCATATATGTGGTTAACGCCATACAAAGGAAGACGGACAAAAACGGAAAACCCTACTGGGAGATGACCGTCTCCGACGAACATGGGATGTTGTCGGCAAAAGTGTGGGCGGACGCGGGCTGGTGGGATCGTTCGACGCCCGAGCTTGAAAGCCGTCCCGCGTCCCTTTCCGAACAAAGGGTAAACGAATTGAGGGGTTTTGTCGTGGGGGTCACCGGCAAAACCGCCGACTACAGGGGACAGGTACAGCATAATTTCAACGCTATATCTCTGCTGGATCAGGAAAAATTCCCCGCCTCGAAATTTATAGCTCACTCGGATATACCTCTTCCGGTGCTCGATTCGCGCCTGGAGGCTCTCATAGAAGCCTGTTCGCCGGTTATAAGGGACTTTCTCAGCTTCATCTTCGATACGCCGCTTGGAAAAGCGTTCAGGGTGTCCCCGGCCGCCGTCATGAACCATCACGCTTACGCGCATGGCCTGCTCGAGCACTCGATAGCGGTCACGGAGACGGCCCGCGCCGTCGCCTCACATTACAAAAATTTCTACCCATCAATCGACGTGTCCATAGTCATAGCGGGCGCGCTGCTGCACGACATCGGGAAGGTCGCGTCGTACGCCATGTCGCCGGTTCCGGAGATAACGCTTCAGGGCGCTGTGCTGGACCATATCGCCATAGGATACGCCGAGTTCGTCAGGCTTGCCGCGGAGGCGGAACTGCCGCCCAGGATTGTCACTCATATAGGGCATATACTGCTGAGTCACCATGGTCAGAAGGAATTCGGATCGCCTGTGCTGCCGGCGACGCTCGAAGCTCTGATAGTCGCGTCGGCTGACGAGCTCGATTTCAAGCTCTTTTGCTGGAAGGGCGCGACGTCCGAGATGGCGCCCGGGCAAAATATCTCCGCTTTTCATCACGCGGCGCAAAGACGCTTCTGGAGGCCCGAAGAGACCGCGCCCGATGAAATCTGACCCATGCCGTTTCCGCGCGACGGCGGACCAGGCTGACAGACGCCTGGATCGCGTGCTGCGCGGACTTTTCAAAGACGTTCCCCTTAGCGCCGTCATGAAGGCGATACGCAACGGTTCCGTGCGCGTGAACGGGCGCAGGGCCGCTGGCGACGTCCGCCTGTCGGAGGGCGACGAGGTGTCGACGCGATGGGGGCGTGAAGAAGAGGCGAAGGTATCGCAAAAAACCGCCATTCGCCCGAACTCTGAATTATCGACGCTGTTTACGAACGAATTTCTGTGGTGCGTCGATAAGCCCGCCGGGCTTCTCTCCCAGCCGGACAGGGCGGATGGGGATTCCGTAATCACGAGGGCATGGGGGATACTCGGGTGGGAACGAAACGATTTCAGGCCGGCCCTGATAGGGCGTCTCGACCGCAACGTCTCCGGAGTCGAGGCTATCGCTCTGACATATCCCGCCCTCCGCGCTCTGTCCGATCATATGCAGGCAGGAGAGATAACGAAAAAATACAGGGCCGTCGTTCGCGGGCGCCCTCCGGACGCGGGGGAGATAGCCATATCCCTCGTCAAGGACGGGAAAGTAAATCGAGTCAGGCCGGCCCGGCCCGGGGAGAACGGGCTCGACGCGCTGACGAGGTTTTGGCGTCTCGACGGCAACGGACGGTATTCCCTGCTTGAAATAGAACTCGTAACGGGGCGACCACATCAGGCGAGAGCTCATCTCTCTCTGTCCGGGTATCCCATAGCGGGCGACAGAAAATACGGCCTCGGACGGGGCGCGGAGGACGCTTCCCGTCCGCTGCTGCACGCTTATTCGCTCACGTTTCCAGCGGACGAGGTTTTGCGCGGCATAGAGGGTCTCGAAGTTATATCTCCCATGCCTGAATACTTTTTGTCATTTTTGGTTTGAAAATGATTTTGTTATTATTTAGAGTTTTGTAGAATAGTCTGAATAATTTTGCACAAAAATACTGCTTTACTTTCCGCAAGAAAGTCATACAATATTTTCCAGATAACTTCCCCTAAGGACAGGCGTTATTTTCATGCAGCAAATACTCTGAGGAGGGATAAGAATAATGTCAGTAGTTAAACGTACTTCAAAAAACGTGCTTCTCGACACAGCTCTCGAAAATTTTTATGGAGCAGCCGAGGAAATGGGGCTCGAGGATGGGCTTGTCGAAATATTGAGCCGTCCCGAGCGCGCAATATGCGTTTCCATACCTATAACGATGGATGACGGCAGCACGCGTGTTTTCGAAGGTTACCGGGTACAACATTCGACCGCTCTCGGCCCGGCAAAGGGCGGTTTCCGCTATCACCCCGACGTCGACCTCGAAGAATGCGAGGCGCTCGGAAGCCTTATGACGTGGAAATGCTCGCTGGCCGGCATTCCTTACGGCGGCGGCAAGGGCGGTATAGCGTGCGATCCCCTGGAGCTTTCGACGACCGAGAGAGAGAGAATGACGCGCACATTCGCGGCCCGCGTGTCGCCGATAGTGGGCGAGTGGGAGGACGTTCCCGCGCCCGACGTGAACACCGGGGCGTCTGAGATGGTTTGGTTCATGGATACCATCAGCAAGATGCGCGGCAGATTCGAGCCCGGCGTCGTCACCGGCAAGCCCATTTCCATATGGGGATCGAAGGGCAGGACGGCCGCGACGGGACTCGGCGTGTTCACCTGCATCAAGGAGCTTCTCATAGCCGAGAAAATCGACGTAAAAGGCGCCAAAATAATCATACAGGGCTTCGGCAACGTCGGTTCCTACGCGGCTAAATTCCTGTCCGAAGTCGGGGCTAAGATCGTGGGCATATCCGACGTAACGGGCGGTTACTACGCTCCGGATGGAATAGACGTAAATAAAGCTTTCGACCACGTCACGAACCACCCGAAGAAGATGCTCGAAGGTTTCACCCAGTCCGGCCTCTCCCGGATTTCCGGCGAAGAGATACTCGAAGTCGAAGCTGACGTTCTCACGCCCTGCGCTCTCGAAGGCGCGGTCAACGCGAAGAACGCGGCAAGGATCAAGGCGAGATATATCGTGGAAGGCGCCAATGGGCCGGTAACGCCTGACGCGGACGAGGCGCTCGGTTCCAAGGGCGTAATAATCGTCCCCGACTTCCTGGCGAACTCAGGCGGAGTCATCGGTTCCTACTTCGAATGGGTTCAGAACCTGGGCGGTTACTTCTGGACGGAGGACGAGTACAACAACAGACTCATACCGATCATGACGGATAACTTCCACAGGGTATGGAATTACGCGAAGAACCACGACGTCAAAATGCGCCGCGCCGCGTTCCTCGTGGCGATCAAGCGCGTTGCCGACGCAGTCAAGATGCGCGGTACGTTCCTGTAATTTCAAAGAGCCGCGTCATAAAAATTGCGGGCCGGTGATTTTCACCGGCCCTTTTCATAAGACGTGTGAGAATTATATGGAGGATATGCTATGGGCAGTTCGCGGCAGATAAATATAGGTGGGCTGAAAATAGGAGGCAACGCTCCGGTGCGCGTCGAAAGCATGCTGAAAACGCGGCTGGAGGACATGGATGGCTGTTTGGAAGAGCTGAAATGCCTCAAACGCTCGGGGTGCGAGCTGGCGCGAGTGGCCTTTCCGGACGAGTCTCACATCGCGCGGTTCTCCCGCCTGATCGCGGCTTCGGAGATTCCGATAATGGCCGACATACACTTCAACCACAAATTTGCCATAGCGGCGCTCGACTGCGGCGCTGAGTCCATACGGATAAATCCAGGCAACATGACGGACAGGGCGGGGCTCGAATCGGTGCTGTCGTCTGCCCGTGCCAATGGCGCCGCAATCAGAATAGGGTCGAACGGAGGGTCTTTGAGCGGCGGTCAGCTCGCCGCAAGCGGAGGGGATCGCGTCACGGCGCTTGTAAACGCGGTGGCGGAACAGCTCGGGGTTCTCGCTGACGCCGGGTTCGACGACATCATAATATCGGCGAAATCGAGCTCCGTCACGGAGACTGTTCGGGCCAATTTCATACTGTCCGGCAGATACGATTTTCCCCTCCACATAGGAATAACGGAGGCAGGGCCCGGTATTCACGGCGCGGTAAAGAGCGCCGCCGGGCTTGGAATACTTCTCGCGCAGGGCATCGGGGACACTATGAGGGTGAGCCTCACCGGAGACTCTAAAACCGAGGTCGACGTCGCGTACACAATACTCAGGTCGCTGGGCCTG
Organism: Synergistaceae bacterium; assembly: GCA_031289955.1. Classification (GTDB taxonomy): domain Bacteria; phylum Synergistota; class Synergistia; order Synergistales; family Synergistaceae; genus JAIRKI01. Next base: position 57,150 of record JAITOL010000150.1, on the reverse strand, counting down.
CGCGAACGCGGAATGAACCTGATAAGCTGTCCCTGCTGCGGCAGAAGGCGGGTCGATGTGGGGGAGCTCGTCGAACTGGCGAAGGGGCTTCTGCCCGACGAACTGCCGGATGGATTTACGGTTGCCGTCATGGGATGCGAGGTGAACGGACCGCGCGAAGCCGCGGCGGCTGACATAGGAATAGCCGGAACAAGCGGCGGTTTCGTGCTTTTCAGGAGGGGCAAAGCTGTCGCGTCTGGAGGAATCGACGCGATGTCCTCCGCGTTTTCTTCTCATCTGCGACAAGCCATCGATGATTTTTCTTGACGTATTTACGCACTGACATTATTGTAATTTTGCGCTACGATTATAATGAGTTTCTAAAAACGCTTTAAGGAGGCGAGTGATGTGTCGCGCAAGATTATTTTATGTATGAGCATCATTATGTGTTGTGTAGTGGCTGCCGGCGCGGCGTGGGCCGACGTCAAACTTCCGGATCCAAAACGCGGGGGCGGGGATGGAATTTTCGGCCTGCTCGAGAAAAGGGCGTCCGGAACGAGGGGAGATTTTCCTAAAAATGACATATCTCTCGATGAACTGTCCACCATACTATGGGCCGCGACCGGTCTCAACAGGGATGGAAAGGGCTGGACAGTGCCGACGGCGGGCGGCAAGTCCCCATATGTGAAAATCTACGCCGTCAAGCCCGACGGAGTTTTCCTGTACGACTGGAAAGAGCACTCTCTCGTCGAGATTTCCAATAAAAACGCGCTGGGCGAAATAACGGGCGACGGTTTTGTGAAGGAGTCCCCCTGCGTGCTGGTCTTTGTGACCGACGCGGGAGACCTCGGTTCGATGGCAAGTTTGAACGCAGGAAATTCCCTGGCTTACATCGCTACGGGCGCCATGACCCAGAATATCTATCTGGCGGCGGATTCTCTTGGAATCAGCGGGCGTTACATGGTCTCGTTCAATGGCGACGGCATGAAAAACGAGCTCAAGCTGCGGGACGGAGAGACCCCTCTTTGCATAATGCCTCTCGGAAAACGTCAATAGCGCTGGGATATTGACAAACAAGGGGCCCGCCGAATCGGTCAGGGCCCCTTGTTTTTTTATCATTTGCCGCCGTCCTGGGCGCGTTTCCACCTCGTGCCCTGAGGCGTATCCTCCAGTATTATGCCCCGTTCGTTCAATATGTTCCTTATTTCGTCGGAACGAGCGAAGTTTTTGCCGCGCCTCGCGTCCTCCCTCTCCGCTATGAGGGATTCTATTTCCTCCGTTTCGGCGTCGCCGCGGTCGCCCGCTCCAATCTGAATTATGCCCATCACTTCGTCGACCATCCGCAGGAAATCGGCCGCTTCTTTGACTATCTCGTAGTCTATCCCTCCGGGATGACCGAGAGATACGTTCGTCGCCCGGATCACATCGAAGACCGCCCCTATGGCGCCGGCCGTATTGAAGTCCTCCTGCATACATTTGTCGAACAGCCCGAGCGCGTCCCTGAGCTCTTCCCTCAGTTCGGCGTCCGGTTCGCACGGAACCGCGTCGCATGGACGCGTTTTCATCGCGAACTCTATCTCCGCCCAGCCGTTGCGGAGGCGATCATGCGCGTGCGCGGCCTGATCGAGCGTTTCAGGCGAAAAGTTTATGGGGGAGCGATAGTGCGCCGACAGCATGAAAAGACGTATCACCGGCGCGGCATATTTCGCGCGCACCTCCCTGACGGTGAAGAAATTTCCTATAGACTTCGACATCTTCTCCCGGTCGATCATGAGATATTCGTTGTGTATCCAAAAACGGGCGAAAAGTTTTCCGTTCGCCGCCTCGCTCTGGGCTATCTCGTTCTCGTGATGGGGAAACATTAGGTCGCTGCCGCCGCCGTGAATGTCGATGGTGTCTCCGAGATGGTGGTGGGCCATTGCGCTGCATTCGATGTGCCATCCGGGGCGTCCCATTCCCCATGGGCTCTCCCAGGCTGGTTCGCCCGGTTTTTGCGCTTTCCAGAGCGCGAAATCCAAAGGGGCGCGCTTGCGCTCGTCCACCTCGACTCGGGCGCCGGAGCGGAGGTCATCGAGGCTCTGTTTTGATAATTTGCCATACTGTGGGAACGTGTCCACCTCGAAGTAGACGTCCCCATCTGCCGGATACGCGTGCCCCTTGTCCACGAGGGTTTGGATGAGCCCGATGATGGACGCTATCTCATCGGTCGCCCTTGGGTTGTATGTCGCCCGTTTTATCCCCAGCGAATCCGCGTCCTCGTAGTAAGCGGAGATAAATTTTTCCGCAAGCTCGCGCACCGTTATGCCCATCTGCTCGGCCCGCTGTATCATTTTGTCGTCTATATCTGTGAAATTTTGTATGAACGATACCTCGAGGCCCTTTGATTCCAGGTATCTGCGCAGTACGTCGAAAACTATAAATGGTCTTGCGTTGCCTATATGAAAATAATCGTAGACGGTAGGACCGCACGTATAAAACTTGACGTGTCCGGGTTCCAGCGGTTCAAAGGGTTCCAGATTGCCGGACAAATCGTTATAAAGCTGTAACTTCAAGCAGGGTTGCACCTCCTGAGAAATCTTATAGCATACCTTTATATTTTATACTATAATGCTGGTGAGTGCCATACCGTATAATGTGTTCTTCGTTGGCAAAAAGCCACAGCTTGAAGATTTGAAGGCGTGTCCTATGGATAGAGAGAGTTTGCTCAAAATGATAAAGCGTTTCCCGGACAAACCCGGAGTTTACATAATGCACGGGAAGGACGGTAACGCCATATATATAGGAAAGGCGAAATCGCTTAAAAAAAGGGTCTCGTCATATTTCAGGCACGCCACTTTCGCATCCCCGCGCCTCGCAAGGCTGGTTGCCGATATATCGGATATTTCGACAATAAGGACGGACAGCGAAGCCGAGGCCATGGTTCTCGAATCAAGGCTCATCAAGCTATATCAGCCTTTCTTCAATGTCGAACTGAAAATGGGCGAGCGTTATCCTTTCATAAAAATTACCAGCGAGGATTTTCCAAGAACTATCGTGACGAGGCACAGACAGGAGGACGGGGCAGTCTATATAGGGCCGTTTGTGCATACAGGAGACCTCAGATCCCTTTTGCGCATAAGCGAAAGATATTTTCCGCTTCGCACCTGCTCCATCCAGATTCGCTCCGATAAATTACCGTTGACACGCCCGTGCATGAGGCATACGCTCAATCTCTGCATGGCGCCATGCGCCGGTTTATGCACGGAGGCTCAATATCGCGAGAGGGTCGCCGATCTCGTCATGTTGCTTCAGGGAAAAGGCGCCGATCTCGCGAATCGCCTCCACAAAAGGATGGATTTATCGGCAAACCGGATGGATTTCGAGGAGGCGGCCCGTCTCAGGGACACCATCAGAGCTATCTGGCGCGTTTCGCGTCAGCGTCTTTCGACCCCGGCGATGTTCGAGGAAAACAAGACGGAGTGGACGCCCCTCAAAAGCCTTCAGGAGTCTTTGGGTCTCAAGACCTTGCCGTGGAGGATAGACGGTTACGATATATCCCACACGGCGGGGGAGAATACCGTGGGCGTCGTCGTCGTGTTCGAGCAGGGCATAGCCAACACATCGCTCTACCGCAGGTTCAATATCAAAACCGTCGAAGGCATAGACGATTTCAGATCCATGGAGGAGACGCTCACGAGAAGGTACAAGCGATGCATCGAGAGGCAGGAACCGATGCCTCAGCTTATAATGATAGACGGCGGTCCGGTGCAGCTCGAGTTCGCGCTCTCTGCGCTCAGGGAGCTCGGGCTGTCGAAAATACCGACAGTGTCCCTCGCCAAGAGGGAAGAGGAAATATACGTCCCGGGTGTGAAAGATCCCATGCGGATGCCGCTGGATGATCCGGGGCTTCTGCTCCTCCAGCGGGTGAGGGATGAGGCGCACAGGTTTGCCATAACGTCTCACAGGCGGGCGAGGGATAAAAAATTTTCGCGCAGCGCGCTTGAAGATATTCCGGGAATGGGTAAAAATAGGGTCTCTCAACTGTTGTCGCGGTTCGGCAGCATAAGAGCGATAGCGCGCTTATCGAACGATGAGCTGTCGTCAGTTCCCGGAGTAGGTCCGATTTTGGCGGAGCGGGTGTTGAAAGCTCTCGACATTTCGGCGCCGTAAAGTTTTGGAGGCGGATTCGCGGTTGATTAATATATCGGCGTCGGAGAGAAACAGGCATGAATACTATATGAGAATGGCATTGTCTCTGGCGCGTCGCGGCATCGGACGCGTCAGCCCGAATCCGCGCGTCGGATGCGTGATAGTTGACTATGCTTCGCCGGATGGCCATGTAGTTTCACGCGGTTATCACAAACAGTACGGCGGCCCGCACGCCGAGGCGGCCGCGCTCGCCGATGCCGGACGTTCCGTCTGCGGATGCACGGCCTACGTAACGCTCGAACCGTGCTGCCACACGGGGCATACTCCTCCCTGCTGCGACGCACTCATAAAAGCGGGGATAACCAGGGTGGTCGCCGGTATGGCTGATCCCGATCCCAGGGTGTCCGGCGGAGGAGTCAGGGCGCTGGAATCTTCCGGGGCCGAAGTCATATGCGGGGTGCTCGAGGACGAATGTCGGAGGATCAACAGGGGTTTTATCAAAAGAGTAAACGATGGGCGCCCCTGGGTAACGATTAAATCCGCGTTGTCGACGGATGGGCGCGTAGCCCTTCCGAACGGCGAAAGCCAGTGGATAACCGGCGTCGCCGCCAGAAGAAAGGCGCATATGCTGAGGGCGGAAAACGACGTGGTGATGGTGGGTATAGGGACGGTGCTGAAGGACGACCCCAAACTGAATGTCAGGGACACGGACGGCAAATCCCCGATGAAGGCGATAGTCGACAGGGATCTTGCCTCGCCCGACGGAGCGGCGGCTCTCATGGACGGGGAACGCCTCATATTCACGGGACGCCCGGCCAGGCAAAAACGCGCCGCACAGCTCCGGAACGCGGGGATAAAGATAGTGGAGCTCGAGACCGGAGAAGACGGCCACATTTCTCCTTCGGCTATTTTAAATGAACTTGGAGCAATGGGGATGAATTACCTGATGATTGAAGGGGGCGCCGGACTCGTCGGCTCATTTTTAAAATCCGGGAATGTCGACGAGTTATCGCTTTTTATCGCTCCCAAGCTCATGGGAAGGGGTATGACTATGACGTCGGGACTTTCATTCTCACTGATGGACGAGGTGGTGGAGATCAAAGACCTCGATATACGGAGGGTCGGGGAAGACGTCTGGCTCAGGGGGACGCCGTCGTGTTCACGGGCCTTGTAGAGTGCGTGGGAACAGTCGTATCCATATCTCCTCCTTCCGGAGGCGTCGCCTCCATCGGTCTCGACGCCCCTCAGATAGCGTCCTGCGTCGCTGTGGGCGAGTCGGTGGCGGTTTCCGGGGCTTGTCTCACGGCCACAGCATCGGGCGGGAGGATATTTTACGCTCAGATGATGGCGGAGACTCTGCGCTCCACCCGTCTGGGTTCGCTGAAAACCGGAGAGCGGGTCAACCTGGAGAGGGCGCTCAAACTGGGCGGCAGGCTCGACGGGCATATGGTGCTGGGGCACGTGGACGCAGTCGGCGCCGTGGCGAGGGTCGATCCGGACGGAGATTCGAAAAAAATATGGATAACCGCGCCGGATAATATCTCATGGGGCGTCGCCCCTAAAGGATCGGTGGCGATAGACGGAGTGAGCCTGACCGTTATAGATTCCGGAGACGATATGTTCTCCGTGGGGCTGATTCCTGCCACGCTTAGCGGGACGACGCTGGGTTTTTTGGCGCCCGGCGGCAGGGTGAATATAGAAATAGATGTGATGGCGCGTTATGTGGCCCGGATGTTCCGCAGGGATGACGCGGCGGCGGCCGGGGGAATCACATGGGAAAAGCTCTCCGAATATGGGTGGCGATAGGAGGATAATTGCAAATGGAAGATGATAATAATAAAGTTCGTTTAAATACAATAGATGAAGCCATTAACGACGTGGCTTCTGGTAAAATAGTCATTGTAGTCGACGACGCGGACCGTGAGAACGAGGGAGATATGATAATGGCCGCCGAGTTCTGCACCCCGGAGCGGATGAATTTCTTCGTCCGCTACGCGCGCGGACTCGTATGCGTTCCGCTTTCTTCTGACATAGCGGACAGGCTCGACCTCGGGCTTATGGTGGAGAACAACACCGACCTTCACGGAACCGCCTTCACTGTTTCTGTGGACGCCAGGGAATCCACCACTACCGGGATATCGGCGGAAGAAAGGGCGGCCACTGTGCGCAAACTGGCGGATCCCTCGGCCCGGCCGGACGATTTCAGGCGTCCCGGTCACATATTCCCTCTTCGGGCCCGGCCCGGGGGAGTGCTGAAACGTTCGGGGCATACGGAAGCCGCCGTCGACCTCACGAGAATGGCAGGGCTGCGCGGAGTCGGCGCCATATGCGAGGTATTGAACGACGACGGCACTATGGCCCGTCTGCCTCAGCTTGTGGAGTTCGCGCGTCTGCACGGCCTCAAAATAGTGTCTGTGGCCGACCTGATTCGTTATCGACTCGGACGCGAGAAACTTGTGGAGAGATGTGTGTCGGTGAACCTCCCGACGGAATACGGCGACTTTAAGGCTCATGCCTACAAATATGCCGGCGACTCCGAGGATCTCGTACATCTGGCGCTTGTGAAAGGCGATGTGAGCTCTGCTGACAATGTGTTGGTTCGAGTTCATTCCGAGTGTCTCTCGGGAGACACGTTCGGCTCTCTCAGGTGCGACTGCGGGCCGCAGCTCCACAGCTCCATGGGCATGATAGAGCAAGAGGGAACCGGCGTCATCCTCTATCTCAGACAGGAGGGCAGGGGCATAGGTCTCCTCGCCAAGCTAAAGGCTTATAAACTCCAGGAACAGGGGCTCGACACGCAGGACGCCAACATCGCGCTCGGCTACAAGGCGGACCAGAGGGATTATGGAGTTGGCGCCCAGATACTGGTCGATCTCGGCATTGAAAGAATAAGGCTGATAACGAACAATCCGAGAAAAATGATAGGGCTGGAGGGCTACGGGCTCGAGATAACGGAGAGGGTTCCCCTCGAGTTTCCAGCGAACGAGCACAACAGAAAATATCTCCAGACCAAGTGTTGTAAAATGGGGCATGTTCTCCATTTGGACTAATTTTTTCAATACATTGCGGAGGTTTTTGTGATGAAGACTATACAGGGCAATCTTATCGGTTCCGGGCTTCGTTTCGCTATCGCTGTTTCACGTTTCAACGAGCTGATCACAGGCAGGCTGCTCGATGGGGCCGTCGATGTTCTCACAAGGCATGACGTTCGTCATCAGGATATAGAAATTTATTGGACTCCCGGGGCGTGGGAGCTCCCCCTTATCGTCAAGGAGCTCGCTTTGTCCGGCAAATATGACGCCATAGTGGCGGTAGGCGCCGTCATACAGGGGGACACTCCCCATTTCGATTATGTCTGCGCGGAAGCCTCCAAAGGGTTGTCGCACGTGTCTCTCGAACAGAGAGTTCCTGTCGGGTTCGGCGTCCTTACCTGTTCGAACCTGGAGCAGGCTCTTGTCCGCGCCGGAAGCAAGGCTGGAAACAAGGGCGCGGACGCGGCGCTCGCCGCTCTCGAAACGGCGAACCTTCTGCGCGAGGCGCGCAAAACCACAAAAGGGGAGGACAACTGATGCTCGATCCTAAATGGATTCGCGAGAATCCCGACGAAGTCAGGGAACTTCTGAAAAAAAGGAAACATGACTTCGACCTGGACGGGCTTCTGTCGCTCGAAGCGGAACGAAGAGAGGTTCTGGTGAAAGTCGAGGATCTCAAGTCAACTCGCAACGAAGGCTCGCGCAAAGTAGGAGAGATAAAGCGCCAGGGCGGGGACGCGTCTTCCCTGATGGAGGAGATGCGGCTGGCCGGCGAGAGGATAAAAGAACTCGACGATCATCTTGCGGATATAGAGGAACAGGTTAAAAAGCGACTGCTCATGATGCCGAACAAGCTCAACGAGAGCGTGCCGGTCGGGATGGACGAGAACGACAATATCGAGGTGAAAAAATGGGGCAGTCCCAGAAGCTTCGAGTTTGAGCCGAAACCGCACTGGGAACTTGGGGAGGCGCTCGGCATCATGGATTTCGAGCGCGGCGCCAGGTTGTCCGAGAGCAGATTCACCGTCCTCAAGGGCGCCGGCGCCAAAATAGAAAGAGGCCTTATCAATTTTATGCTCGAGCTTCACACGACGAAACACGGATATACGGAGATAATGCCCCCAATACTGGTCAACTCGTCCACGATGGAGGGGACGGGACAACTGCCGAAGTTTGCGGAAGATCAGTATAAATGCCTGAACGACGACCTCTGGCTGATACCCACAGCGGAAGTCCCTCTGACGAACCTCCATTACGGAGAGATACTTCATGAGAGCCAGCTGCCGCTTTACTACACGGCTTACACTCCGTGCTTCAGGCGGGAAGCCGGTTCGTACGGAAGAGATATGAGAGGCATGCTGCGCCAGCACCAGTTCGACAAGGTCGAACTCGTCAAGCTCTGTACGCCCGAGACGAGCTACGATGAACTCGACCTGCTCCTCGGCGCCGCCGAGGAGGTATTGAGGATACTGGAACTGCCGTACCGCGTCGTCGTTCTCTCAACCGGCGATATAGGCAACGCCTCCTGCAAGACGTACGACATAGAGGTATGGCTGCCGTCCCAGAATTGCTACAGAGAGATAAGCTCTTGCAGCAACTGCGAGGATTTTCAGTCGCGCCGCATGAGCACGCGCTATCGCGCCAAGGATGGCGGCAGGATACATTTGGTTCATACGCTGAACGGTTCGGGGATAGCGGTGGGAAGATGCCTCATCGCGATTATGGAGAATTTCCAGCAGGCGGACGGAAGCATAACCATACCCAATGCTCTGCGGCCGTATGTCGGGGGATTGGAGAGCATATCCGCCTGAAGCGCGGAGCTCATGATTCGTCAGATATTACTGCGGCTTGTCGGTTCCGATACGAGCTTTCTCACGATGGCTATGGTCATAGCCTCGGTAGTTGTCGGGTGCTTTTTTACCCAGAGATTTTTCAAGCGCGACCTGGAGCGGGATCAATACTACTATCTGAGGGATATCGGCCTGATCGCGTCCTGGGCCATATGCGGAATCTGGACTCAGAGCGGGCCCATGAAGCTCATGATAACGGCCGGCGTCATAGCCGGACTCGTGGGGTTCTGTCAGAAAGTGGTCAAAAACTGGGATCTGCGTTTCTGTTATCTGGCCATAGGGCTGGGGGTCGCGCTGCTCGGTCCCCGCATAACATTCATCGGCAGGCCGGACGGGGAGTTCATGTACCTTTCCAGCTTCACGACAATATTGATATTGAGCACGCTGTGGATGGGATTTTTCCCGATACTGTTCCAGGAGCTGGACGAGATACCGGGGATGGGCGGAGGTCTGATACTCGTGAGTTGGGTGCTGATGGTCATAGTCACCGCCATGTCGAGCAAAGGCCCGTCCGACGCGCTCATGATGTCGATATGCGGGCTCGCGTTGATCATCGTCTTCTGGACGAGGCATGTAAACGTGTATCGCAGGCTGGGAACCCAACTTTCCGCGATGTGGGGAACGTTGCTCGCCGGAACGTCGATGCTCGGAGCGAGCAAGGGCGTGGCGTTCGCAACAGTGATGATACTGCCATTGGGGCTTTTTGCCATCCCGATCATAGAGACGTCCTTGAGCGTTTTGTCGGCGGCTTTTTCCCCCAAACCCCTGGGCAATATGATTTTCTACAGAAAACTGGTGAGAGGCGGCGTCGACCATCCCGTCGCCATATTCATAGTTATTGCCGTCTGCGGAGTGTGCGGAGTCGGGATGGCTCTCCTTCAGATGAGGCTGCTCGACCCGATGTCGCTCGTCATTACGCTGGCCTGTCTCGCTCTTGGGCTGTATATCGCGTTCGTGAGCGGCGAAGGGCATAACGATATATCCGGAAAACGCCCGACGTTGTGGGGAGTGTCCGTCGACAATTTTTCTCTCGATTACGCTTTAGGACGCGTTGTTGGATGGGTTTCGTCAGGGAACCTGCCGCAGACCATAGTAACTCCCGACGCTTTGGCGACGCTTCTGAGCAGGAGAGACAAAAAATACGCCTCAATAGTGCAAAAGGCAGGGCTGGTCATACCGGATGGAACGGGGCTGGTATGGGCGCTTCGTTTTCTCGGCTTCCAGGTTCAGGAACGGATACCAGGCGTTGATTTTGTGGACAATCTATGCAGAATAGCGCCAGGTCACGGCTGGTCGTTTTTCTTCTTCGGCGGGCAACCCGGAGTCGCGTTACGCGCGGCTGATAAAGTATGCAAAAAGTATCCGGGGCTGGAGATCAAAGGAACCAGGAGCGGGTTCTTCCAGCAGGAAGAGAACGACGATATATGCAGGGAGATACGCGAATCCGGAGCCACGATACTGCTTGTGGCTCTTGGGATGCCAAAACAGGAATACTGGCTCTGCGACAACCTGTCGAAACTCGGGGGCATAGTTGGTATTGGGGTCGGCGGCAGCTTCGACGTCATGTCCGGACGACTCAACAGGGCGCCCGCCGGATGGCGGAAAATCCATCTCGAATGGCTCTACAGGACGATACAGGAACCGTACCGCTGGAGGCGCGTCATGAGACTGCCGGTATTTGTGGCGCTGGTGCTGCTCCAAAAGATAGGGCTGGATTTTTGGAGAAACCCGGTATGATAGATAACGTCTTAATTCAGGAGGCCTTTTAATATGAAGATGGACAAGATGTTAAAACAGGTACAGAAGGTGCAGGCACAGATGACGCTGGCTCAGGAAGCTCTCGCTGGCGAAACGGTGGAGGGAACGAGCGGCGGAGGTATGGTGGCGGTGCGAGCGAACGGTCATGGCGACGTCATTTCCATAACTATTTCGAAAGATGTGGTGGATCCGAACGACGTCGAGATGCTCGAAGATCTGGTGCTTTCGGCAGTGAAAGAGTCGATCCGCAAGTCGCGTGAGCTGGCCGAAAGCAGGCTTGGCAGCTTCACCGGCGGAATGAACATTCCGGGACTTTTTTAATTGAGTCTTCCTGGTTCGCTGGAACGCCTGATAAACCTGTGGGGTAAATTTCCCGGAGTGGGCGGAAAAACCGCCCGCAGGATGGTTTTTTTCATGTTGAGCCAGAACCCGGAATGGGCGAAGTCGGTCGCGCGCGCGATAAACGAAGTTATGGATCAGGTCAGGCCGTGCAGCGAGTGTGGCGCCATCACCACCGAGGATGTATGCTCCATTTGCTCCGATCCGATCCGCGACAGAAAAACCATATGCGTCGTGGAAACTCAGGAGGACTGTGTAGCAATCGAACAGTCCGGAGTTTATGGAGGGCTTTATCATGTCCTTGGGGGCAAATGCTCTCCATTGGACGATCACGAAATACCGGAGGAAAGCATCGCGCTGCTTAAACGACGCATACGCGATCTTCGGGTGAGCGAGATAATACTCGCTCTCGACCCTCGCATCGAGGGCGATCTGACGGCCTTCACACTCCAGGATGAGCTCTCTGAGACGGAAGTCAGGATATCGCGGCTGTCATACGGATTGCCCGTGGGAGGCAGCATCGGTTACGCGGACAAGGCCACGCTGCACGTAGCGCTCGAAACGAGAAGGGAGATGGAAAACGAAGAGGATTGACGACCCAAAAGACAGAATAATTGAGGAAATTTAAGGAGAGGAGAGAGTTATGTGGCTGAAAGCGGAATAAACGGCATAATGAAGATGGTTCTGAGATTTCTCATGATTATCGTGTTCGGCATCGCCGGTTATCAGATTGCCCAATTCACGATGGAGCTCCAGTTGAACTGGATGAAAAATCTCACTCATCCCAACGTCTGGATGGCTTTTTGCATAATGTTTTTCGCGCTGTGCGGTTTCATGGTAACTCCGGTGATATGGTGGATACTCAAAAAATCAGGTCAGCTCTTTGAGAACACCCTTTCAAGCGTCAGCGCTCAGGATATAGTGGTCGCCGTGGCCGGGCTGATCGTCAGCCTGCTTCTGGCAAACCTCCTGGCGATACCGTTCATATTTATCAATATCCCGGGAATAGGGTTTTATATAACGATAGCGCTCAACATCTTTTTCGCCTTCGTCGGTATGAGGGCGTTTTTAAAACGCCGGGACGACGTCTGGGGACTGATACTGAACATTGTGGGCAGGGGCAGCCGCATCGCGCACAGACGTCGTAAGGTGGACGCGGGCGTCGACATACTCATTTCGGACATGGAAGATCCGGCGCTGCGCGAACAGTCCGAGGCGGGCAGGAAAGTGCTCGACACGAGCGCGTTGATTGACGGGCGCATTCTGGACATCGCAAACACAGGATTTCTGGAGGGAGTGCTCGTTCTGCCGCGCTTTGTGCTGACGGAGCTTCAGGGAGTCGCTGATTCTTCCGATCCGGCCAGACGGGCTCGCGGGCGAAAGGGGCTCAATGTCGTCACCGAGCTTCAGAAGATAAAGACCATGGTTGTAAATATCGTCGATATAAGCATGAAAGAGCTCAAGCGCGACAAGGTCGACGAGGCGTTGGTCGAGCTCTGTAAAAAACTCGACGCGAGGATATTGACGACGGATTACAACCTCAACCAAATAGCCCGTATCGAGGGCGTTATGGCGCTCAACGTCAACGATCTCGCCAATTCGTTGAAACCGCAGTTTTTGCCCGGGGATGTAGTCCGAATCGACGTTATCCGCCAGGGCAAGGAATCGGGGCAGGGCATCGGCTATCTGGAGGACGGTACGATGCTGGTCGTGGAAGACGGTGAAGGGGCCATCGGGACGACGTCGGACATAGTTATAACGTCGATGCTCCAGACCTCCGCAGGTAGAATGGTATTCGGAAAACTGAAAAGATGACGAGCGCCGTCCCATCATGGTCATTTGTACTGGTGGCGGCAGGCGCGGGGAGTCGTATGGGCGGAGAGCCCAAACAGTTCAGGCGTCTGGGCAGGATACCCATGTGGCGCTGGAGCGCCGGGATAGCTGAAACGCTATTCGAGCGAGGCCGGATACTGGAGCTCGTTGTAGTATTTCCGCGCGATTACGAACTTGTAGCGACCGACGGCGCTCTTGCGGCGCCTGTGAAGTTTGTCGCGGGAGGCGCGACGAGGACGGAATCCGTTAGAAACGGAGTGGCGGCGGCATCGGGCGAGTTCGTTATGATCCACGACGCCGCGCGGCCGTTTCTGCCCCCTGAGATATGCGAAGCGCTCATGGAAACAGCGACGGCGGAAGCGGGCGCGGCGCCTTTTCTCGAATCGACGGATTCTCTCAAGATTGTCGACGGGGATATAAAAGCGCTGCCCAGGGAAAAAATATTCCGCACACAGACGCCACAGGCGTTTGAACGGCTCGCTATCCTGGAATTGCTCTATTCCGGCAACGTTTCGACCGATGAGGCGTCCTTATGGCTCGCGTCGAACCGCAAACTGGAATATGTGCGGGGGAGCCAGAAAAATTTCAAAATAACTACGGATTTCGACTGGGCCATGGCGAAATCTCTCGTAGAGGGAAGTAAAACCATCCGGACCGGACTGGGCTTCGATGTACACGAACTTGTGCCAGGACGGAGGCTTGTGCTGGGCGGCGTGGAATTCGCTTCGCCGCTTGGGTTGCGGGGACATTCTGACGCCGATATAATATGTCACGCCGTGTCGGACGCCCTTCTCGGGGCCTCGGGAGAACGCGACATAGGCACGTTGTTCCCTGCTTCCGACGAACGTTACAAAGACGCGGACAGCGCTGAACTCTTGGGAATTGTGCTGCGGATTCTGGCGTCAAAAGGCTGGAGCGTGGGCAACATCGACGTTGTCCTGGTAGCTCAGGTTCCGAGGATCGGAGACGGAGTACAAAAGATTGCGGATAATTTGAAAACATTATTTACGACCATTTACCCATACGCCGAATTGGGGGTCAAGGTAAAATCTGGTGAAAATGTGGGAAGCGCCGGGCGGGCCGAGTGTATGGAGTGTTATGCCTCAGCCTTGATTGAACGTTATGACGTTTGAGTTCTCGGTATTCTTCCCGCTGTTAGGCAAGGGGGTAAATGCAATATGAAACAATCGGCGAAAAGATGCGCGATTGTCGTGGCGTTTATTTTACTGGCGGCATTTCCACGCATCGCGGAATCCGTCGCGTCCGTTCCGTCGACTTACGCGAAAGAGGGCGGCCATATAGTGTGGAAAATAGCGGGAACGCCCATCTGGAAATTTCCCGCGGAATACGCCGCGGACGTTTCATTGCTTTCGGGGCGCTTCAACAACCTATATAACGCGGGATTCAAGCTGAAGGACATGAAGGTGGACAAGGCGGATGGCAAATGGACGCTTTTTATCGGGAAAAACTCGCTTTACTCCATAAATCCCGCATACTCGAAATCGGCAAAGCAGGATCCCCAAAAGATGGCGCTCCAGATAATGTCACGGCTTTACGGGGTTTTGGGCAAGAAGTACGCGGTCAAATTGACGCCCTCGTATCAGATACGCGGTAAATATGATATTTCGGCTTCAGTCTCGTGGTACGGCGGCAAGTTTATCGGGCGCTCGTTCGCAAACGGAGAACAATTTACGGATACTCATCTGTCGGCGGCGGCGAAGACCCTCCCTTTCGGGACGCTGGTAAAGGTGACCGCGCCATCTGGAAAATCCGTCGTAGTCAGGGTGACGGACCGCTTTAAAGAACATAAAAACAGGGTGCTCGATATTTCACACGCGGCGGCAGATCTGCTCGGTATCAAAGAAGCGGGCATCACCTCCACCAGAATAGAGGTAATTGGAAGAGTGGACAATATTGGAGGAAAATAAAGGCAATGTAGTCGTCAGATTCGCTCCATCTCCCACAGGGCCTCTCCATATTGGAGGGGCTCATACCGCGCTGTTCAACTATCTTTGGTCAAAACACAACAAAGGCTCATTCAAACTTCGCTTCGAGGACACCGACCTAGCGCGTTCATCCGAAAAATACGAAAAATCGATATTGGACGACCTGAGATGGCTCGGGCTCGAACCTGACGAGGCTCCGTCGCGCCAGTCGTCCCGCGCCGCGCGACACATGGAGATTCTGAGGGCTCTTGTGGAGAGTGGAGCAGCGTATCCCTGTTTTTGCGCGGACGACGCTTCGTTTGAACACGGCGATCACAAGTGCGGGGATATGGATCGCTCTGAGAGGGATTCCAGGGTATCGCAAGGAGAAACTTATTGTTGCCGCTTCAAGGTCGCCGGCGGCCCGAACTATATTTATCACGACAGGCTGAGAGGGAATATTTCGGTTCCGACGGCCGCTATAGAGGATTTTGTCCTCGCGAGAAGCGACGGGTCGGCCACGTACCTTTTGGCAGCCGCTGTTGACGACCACGATTTCGGAGTGACCCACGTCATCAGGGGCGAGGAGCATATGTCAAACGTCCCCAAACAGGAGATGATCTACAAGTCTCTTGGCTGGAACGTTCCTGAATGGGTCCATATACCGATGATACTTGACGCGGAACGCCGCAAACTGAGCAAACGCCTCGGCGCCATGTCCCTCGGGGAATACAGAGAGCTCGGCTGGGCGCCGGAAGCGATTGTGGCATATCTTGCGACTCTGAGCTGGGCTAAAGCTCCCGTCGACAGGATAGCTTCTCTCGAGGAGCTGGCAATGTTGTTCGACCTCGACTCCGTAGCTCATTTTTCGCCCGTGCACGACGAGGCCAGGATGAGGCATTTCGGACGTGTTTTCGTTGCGGCCGCGTCAGATGAAAATTTGACGCGATTTTGCGAAGAGGCTTTTTCGTCCTGCGCGTCGCCCAAAACTTCTGATGACGAAAAACTGGCGCTTATACATGAACTGCTGCCTGAATGTGCCACGTTCGGGGAATTGGGATCGGCCATAATGAAGAATCTGTCTTTCGCCGGGGATCTTCATACGGAAACGCCCGAATGGTTCGGCGATTTTGTCGCTCACCTCGCCTTGATTTCCGATGCCGACTGGAGTTCTTCAAATATCAAAAACGCGCTAAAAACTTTCCAAAATAACTTGCGCCTTAAAGGGTCGGATTTTTATCATCCAATAAGAATTTTTTTAACGGGAATGTCGCAGGGAGCGCCGCTTGGCCTTATACTGTCCTGCGTGGGACGCGACGCCTCGATAAAGCGCCTGGGCGTTCCGGTGACAAAGCGTACCACAGATATGGGAGGAGAGAATTTTGGGTAAGTTCGAGGATTACAAGGGTTTCACGTTCGATGATGTCCTGCTTGTTCCGGGATACAGCGAGGTGTTGCCTTCACAGGTGGACACCACGTCGTATCTGACGAAGTCCATTTCGCTGCACTCCCCGATATGCAGCGCCGCCATGGATACAGTCACCGAGGCCAGACTCGCCATAGCGCTGGCGCGAGAGGGCGGTATCGGTATACTGCACCGCAACATGTCTATCGAGCAGCAGGTGGCGGAGGCGGACAAGGTAAAACGTTCCGAAAGCGGAGTTATAGTAGATCCATTCTATCTGTACCCCAAAGACAAGGTATCGAGCGCGGTCGACCTGATGTCGCACTATCACATATCCGGCGTGCCGATAGTGGATAAGAGCCTCAGGCTCGTAGGTATCATCACCAATCGCGATCTTCGTTTCATAACGGATTACGAACAGCCTATAGACAACGTAATGACAAGGGACAATATCGTGACGGCGCCGATAGGCACGGATCTCGACAGCGCAAAAAATATCCTCTCCAGCCGCAAGGTCGAAAAACTTCCAATAGTGGACTCAGACGGGCGGCTCAAGGGCTTGATCACGATAAAGGACATACAGAAAGCGAAAGACTTTCCCGACGCTACGAAGGACGCGAAAGGAAGGCTCCGCGTGGGAGCGGCCATAGGAACGGGCGCCGATTCCATGGAAAGGCTGGATGCCCTTGTCGCGGCGGGAATCGACGTCATAGTGGTCGATACGGCGCACGGTCACTCTAAATCGGTGCTTTCGACGATAAAGGCGGTGAGGAATAAATATCCCGATCTCCAGATTGTCGGAGGCAATATCGCCACCAAAGAGGCCGCCGCCGCGCTTATGGACGCCGGCGTCGACGGAGTAAAAGTGGGCATTGGGCCTGGATCCATATGTACGACCAGAATAATAGCCGGTATCGGCGTGCCGCAGGTAGCGGCCATTATGAACGTGGCGCCGGTTGTGCACGAGAGAAACTGTACCATCATAGCCGACGGCGGCATAAGATATTCAGGCGACATAGTGAAAGCTCTGGCGGCTGGGGCTGACAGCGTCATGATCGGCTCGCTGTTCGCCGGTACCGAGGAGAGCCCCGGAGAAGCCGTCATTTATCACAGCAGGTCTTTCAAGAGCTATAGGGGCATGGGTTCGCTCGGCGCGATGAAGGGCGGCAGCAAGGACAGGTATTTTCAGGAGGGAACCGCCGAGGATAAACTCGTGCCAGAGGGAATAGAAGGCCTCGTGCCGCACAAGGGATCCCTCTCCGGGATAGTATTCCAGATGATGGGCGGCATCCGTTCCGGCATGGGATACGTGGGCGCCGCCAGTATAACTGAGCTCCACGATATCGCGCGTTTCATAGAGGTGACTCCGGCATCCATGAAGGAGAGCCATCCTCACGATGTAGTCGTCACTAAAGAAGCGCCTAACTACGCGGTGGAATAAAATCACATATTGTACTATAATCATGCGGATGAAATCTTTCAGGAAGGGGAAGAGCTTATGGCGTTGCTTGGTCTCTCAGAGCGTGAACGTATGATCGAGTACAGCTGTATCGACCTTCTGCCCGATCTGGAAGACGATGTCTTTTGTGCTGACGTTATAATCCCGGGCATAGACGAGGCCTTCGCCTCAGGTATTGACGATTGGTGGCCGAATTTTGTAGCTGACATGTGTCTGTAGTGGGTAAAACGTTTTCGGGGAGTTCTGATTGTATTTTTGGAATTTGATGGTATAATCTTTTCAGTCTGCACGGAACATTTGTGAAGAGTGGGATTTCCCACTCTTCGTTTTTTAGGCTTACGCGAGGGATCGGTGGTTTGATGGTTTCGGGGCTCGACGGAGCGGTTTTGAAAAAAATTGCCGAGGACACTGCGGAGAAACTGGGATACGAATGTGTATGGACGGAGCTCCGCGCGTCGAGAGGAAACACGATACTTAAGGTTTACATAGATACCGCGGGCGGCGTCAGGCATGAAGATTGCGAGAAGGTCTCGCGAACTTTGTCGGAGTGTTTTGATGCTGCCGATAGCGAAGGAACGGGTTTTTTCCCCGGAAAATATTTTATCGAGGTAAGCTCTCCGGGAATAGAGCGCCCTCTTTATACCGAAGAACACTACGGACGTTTTGTCGGTCTCGACGCTTCGGTGAAAACCGGTCGGTTGGGCGTGGTCTCGGGCCGTATTGTTTCATGCGTGAACGGGGTTTTGGTTATGAGCACGCGGGACAGAGGAGAACTGTCCGTCCCGTTCGGAGATATAAAAAAAGGGAATTTAGCTTATATAGAACATAAGGGCGAGAAGAAGGGCAAAAAAAGCTAAAGGGGGGAAAATATATGCAGCTCGGAAAGGATTTTGTCAAAGCTTTAAAACAGATAGAGACTGAAAAAGGCCTTCCTGTTGAGATAATAGCGTCGAGCCTTGAGGCCGCCATGGCTTCGGCATATAAAAAATACAAAAACGGCAACCAGGTTGTGGAAGTTTATATAAACCTCACTAATGGAGAAATATCCATGGCCGAGAAGTATCACATCGTGGACGAGGTCGCCACTCCGGACGCCGAGTGGACGACTGAACAGGCAAAGAGCAACGGCCATGCGGAGCTGGAAGTGGGGGATTACGCATACATAGAGGTAAACCCTGAAAATTTCGGCCGTATAGCGGCTCAAACCGCGCGTCAGGTGATAATTCAGCGTCTTAAGGACGCTGAACGTCAGATTATTTTTAACGAATTTGCCGATCACATAGGCGACATGGTGCTGGGAACTATATTCAAAGCGGAGGGCGATCAGATACTGGTTCGGGTTAACGACCGCACCGACGCTCTTCTCCCCAAGGAGGAGAGGATCGTTCTCGAGTCGTATCCGCCCGGGGAACGCAGGAAATTTCTGTTGCTAGATGTAAGGAAAACGACGCGTGGTCCCCGTATAATAGTGTCGCGGACGCACCCCGGTCTTCTGAAGCGCCTTATGGAGATGGAGGTGCCCGAGATAGCCGAGGGAACGGTCGAGATAAAATCGATCGTGAGAGAGGCCGGCGCGCGAGCCAAGGCGGCGGTGCGGTCTCTCGATATGAACGTGGATCCTGTGGGCGCGTGCGTGGGCAACGGCGGCGCCCGGATAAAATCCATCAGCGACGAGCTCGGCGGCGAGAGGATAGACGTAATCATCTGGAACGACGATCCGATGCAGTTTGTGCGCAACGCCCTCTCTCCTGCCAAAGTTGCCAAAATAGAGCCGGTGCTGGAGCAGGAACATTCACTCCGCGTCTTTGTCCGTCAGGATCAGTTGTCCCTGGCCATAGGCAAGGCGGGACAGAACGTACGCTTAGCGGCCCGCCTCACCGGATGGAAGATAGATATTAAGGTGATAGAACCGGAGAGATTGCCAACACTGCACGACCTGTTCGACGATATAATAAAAACAACCGGAGAGTCGCTGTGGGAGGATCTTCCAAAAGACTGATGACTCCGCGCCTGAGAAAATGCGTGGCTTGCGGGTTGGAACGCCCCAAGACGGAACTGCTCAGGGTGGTTCGCTCTCCGGGCGGGGATGTGAGCGTAAACGACAAAGGCGCGTCTCCGGGACGGGGCGCATATATCTGTTCCAGAATAGAATGCTTGCGGCTGGCCGCGAAAAAAAACGCGTTGTCCCGCGCGCTGAAGCACCCAGTACCTAAGGAGATATATACCCGCATAGAGGAGTTGTGCGTTGATCGTGGATGTGGGGAAAACGGCTGAAGATCATGGCCGGGCGCTCTCTCTGCTCGGACTGGCCAGGGCCTCCGGGGAGCTTTTGATAGGCCAGGATCAGGTGCTTCGCGCCCATAAGGCCGGCAGCGCTCTTTTTATGTTGACGTCCTGCGATTGTTCCATAAATGTACTGCGCCGGACGGAGGGAAATCCCGGCGAACGCCGCACGCTGGATGCCGTTTCGCGCGAGAAGCTTGGCGCGGCGCTTGGCTTAAATAATGCTCAAATAGTGGCGCTTCCCTTGGGGAGCGGTTTTGTGAAAAAATTAAAAGAATTGTTGAAGATAGGGGGGACGTTGAACGGATGAATAAGATCAGGATTTATGAGCTTGCAAAACTCCTCGGACGCACGAATCCGGAACTGCTCGACATACTGAAAGACCTGAAAATAGAAGTTAAATCCCATATGAGTTCAATAGATATGGAGACGGCGCAAGTGGTGGAGGATTATATCGCCTCGTCCTCAGGCGCCACTCGAGAGGGTATCCCCCCGGAAAAAACAGGTTCCGCAGAAGGAGAAGCGGTCAAATTAATGAAGACGATTTACATCGACGACAGGGCTACCGTCGGAGATATAGCCAAAAAATTGGGCAAATCTCCAGCCGACGTCGTCAAGATACTGATAGACGAGGGCTTTATGATACCCGCCAATTCGTCGCCGACCGACGATGTGTTGACTGTGATAAGCGTGGCCTTCAACTGCGAGATAAAAAGAGGGGACGATGAACCTCAAACCGCGCCTCCGGCAGAGCCGAAGGGAACCTCTGAGAATCATTCCCCGGCGCCGGTAAAGGATGAGGGCAATTCAACTTCGGCAAAACCGGCGCCGAAAATTGAGCGCAAGGTTCCGGTTGCGCACGCTCCGGACGCAATGCCAAGATCTCCGATAGTTACGGTTATGGGACATGTCGACCATGGCAAGACCACGCTGCTCGACTTCATCCGCAAGACCCGCGTGACCGAGGGCGAGGCCGGCGGCATAACGCAGCACATAGGAGCTTATAAGGTCAACTACAACGACAACGAGATAGTGTTCCTGGACACTCCGGGACACGAAGCTTTTACGGCGATGCGGGCGCGCGGCGCGAGCGTCACCGATATAGCGATACTCGTCGTCGCGGCGGAGGACGGAGTCAAGCCTCAGACGCTCGAAGCCATGAACCACGCCAAGGCTGCGGGCGTACCGATCATAGTAGCCGTGAACAAGGTGGATAAACCGGACGCAAAGCCTGAGAGGGTACGCCAGCAGCTCTCGGATTTCGGCCTTGTGCCGGAGGAGTGGGGCGGCGACACGATCATGGTCGAGCTCTCCGCTAAGACCGGACAGGGAATCGACAATCTGCTCGATATGGTGTTGTTGGTCTCGGAAATATCCGAACTGAGGGCTTCCACGACGGTTCCGGCGGAAGGCGTAGTTGTCGAGGCGAACCTCGACAAGGGCAAGGGGCCGGTTGCCACTGTAATTGTGCAGCAGGGCACACTCCGGAAGGGCAGCATAATAGCGACTGATACGTCCTGGGGCAAAATCAGGGCCATGCTGGACGACAAGGGGCGCGCCATCGAATCCGCCGGGCCGAGCACCCCCATAGAAGTGCTGGGATTGGAAAATGTCCCGATGCCGGGGGAGAAATTTAAACTTATAGCCTCCGAACGCGAGGCCAGGGATATGGCCGCGCGGTCTTCGCGGAAGGACGTCGTTTCCGGGCAGGGAAGGCAGATGCTCACGCTGGAGGAACTGTACGATCAGATGCAGGCCAGCGACACGCCTCAACTCAATGTAGTGCTTAAATGCGACGTACAGGGATCG
Organism: Synergistaceae bacterium; assembly: GCA_031289955.1. GTDB lineage: Bacteria > Synergistota > Synergistia > Synergistales > Synergistaceae > JAIRKI01. Next base: position 35,350 of record JAITOL010000150.1, on the reverse strand, counting down.
CTCGAGGCGTTCCATTCCACATTGATGAAGATGAGCACCGACGAAGTCAGAATTAACATCGTGCACGAAGGAGTGGGCAGAATATCCGGCTCCGACGTGACCCTGGCTTCAGTCTCCGGCGCTATAGTCATTGGTTTCAACGTGAGGCCGGATTCGAACGCTAAAAAACTGAGCGAGACGGAAAATGTTCAGATTCGCCTTTACAGGGTGATATATGACATGCAGGAGGATATAAAGGCCGCTCTGGAGGGGATGCTCGCGCCGTCGCTCCGCGAGAACATCGTTGGACAGGCCGAGATAAGGGCGACGTTTAAATTGCCCAAGATAGGCAAAATAGCCGGGTGTTTCGTTCAGGAAGGCATCATAAAGCGCAGCACGAAAGTTCGTGTGGTTCGGGACGGAATAGTCGTCTGGGACGGCTCTTTAGCGGGTCTCCGTCATTTCAAGGAGGATGTGCGTGAAATAGCGGCCGGAAACGAGTGCGGTTTCAGCTTCTCTGGGTTTCAGGACTTCCGGGAGGGCGACACAGTTGAAGCTTATGAGATACTCTCGGAGAAAAAGACGCTCGATATATGAGGCGGACATGCGGTCATGGGGAATTTGTGATATTGGATATGCGGCACGAGGTATTCGCGTATGGCGACGTTTAGAATTGAAAGACTCAACAGGGAATTTCTGAGGCTTCTGGCTGGATTTATCGCAAACGGCCTGAAGAACGACGTTCTGCGGGACGTCATATTGATTCATGTCGATTGTTCCCGCGATCTGAGTCACGCAAGGGTTTACTATACTGTGCTGGACGACGTTTCCGTGCCGTTGCTTCAATCGGCGCTCAACGCGTCCTCCGGGAGGATGAGGGGTTTTCTCGGAAGGGAAATGCACATCAGGCAGATACCTGAGCTTCACTTCATATTCGATGATTCCGAACGCCATGCGCGCGATATAGACGCCCTCATAGACAGGGTGATTAAAGAAGATGGGCAGGGGAAATCTCCGTAACATGCTCGAAGATATACTGGATATACTTCAAAAGAGCGACAGATGGCTCATTATATCCCACGAAAAACCGGACGGCGATACCATTGGCTGCGGCGCGGCTTTGATGCGCCTGGGCAAGCGCCTCTCAAAAGAGGTTGTTTTCGCCTGTGCCGATCCATGTCCCACAAGATACTCGTTCCTTCTCGATGATATTGAATTTACTGTGCTTCGCGGCATGCCGGAGGATTTCCCCGGTTCCGGAGGCGTGGTCGTGTGCGTGGACACGAGCAATGCGGCGCGCTCGATGCCGGGACTCAGGGAACGCCCTCTATCGTGCCCGATAATAAATATCGATCACCATATAGATAACGAACGATACGGAGACATTAACTGGGTGGAACCCACAGCGTCAGCAACCGGCGAGATGGTGACGGAGCTTTTGACGTCTTCGCCGTGGGGAATGACCGAGGATGAGGCGGTAGCGCTTTACGTGGCGATGGTCTCTGATAACGGGAGCTTCAGCTTTGCGTCGACCACGCTCAAGAGCCATGACTACGCTATGAAACTCCTGGAAGCGGGAGTGTCCCCCAACAGGATAGCCGAAGAACTGGAATCCAACCTCACTGCCGATGTCCTGCGCCTTTGGGGCGCCGCCATGACGCGCGCCACTACGTTCGCCGACGGTAATTGCGCCATATATTGGCTGTCCAGGGAGGATTTCATCGATACCGGGACGTCGCGGCAGTCGACTGAGAACCTGGTCAATTTTCTGCTGAGAATAAAAGGCGTCAGAATGGTGGCTCTGTGCAGCGAACTCATGGAACCCGACGGTTCCTCATGCGCCGGCGTCCGCGCGTCCATACGGGCGCGTTCTCCTTTCAACGCGCGGGAGGTAGCGTCGATATTCGGCGGAGGCGGACACGACCTGGCTGCCGGATGCACTATTATGGAGCCGTTGCCCGAAGCTGTTTCTTTATTGCGGCAAGAGATGGAGACTCATGTTTCAAGGCCTCATATCAATCGATAAACCAGTCGGACTCCGCAGCTCATACTGTGTCGAGCAGTTAAAAAAAATCATAGACAAGCGCACGAAAATAGGGCACGGAGGAACTCTCGACTCGTCGGCGAGCGGCGTTCTGGTCATGCTCCTTGGCGGCGCCACTCGATTATCCGACCTCGTCATGCGGATGCCCAAGATATACAGGGCCGTTCTGCGGCTCGGGTGCGAGACCTCCACTTGCGACTATACCGGCGACATGACTGAAACAGGAAACCACGAACGCGTGGCGGAAACGGATATCGATGGTTTGATACCGTCTTTCCTGGGCTGGAGGATGCAGACGCCGCCGGAAGTATCCGCTGTGCATGTGGGGGGCCGCCGGGCCCACGAGATTTTCCGTTCCGGAGTGGCGCCGGATATAAAGCCCCGCCCTGTATTCATCGAGAGCATCGTTCGCGCTGGAGGCATTTCGCGTGATGGACGCGTCGAATTGAGCATAAGATGCGGAAAGGGCGCTTATGTGAGGGCGATAGCGCGGGATATGGGCAGGGCGCTTGGATGCGGGGCGCACATAGCCTCTCTTAGGAGAGAGGCTGTCGGTTTCTTTTCCCTCGCCGGGTCATTGACGTGGAGGGAGAAACCATCGGATATGAAGGACGAACTTATCTCATCGATACAACCGATCGAGAGCATGGATCGTTTCATACCGTGTTACACAGTGAACGACTCAGGCGCCGAGCGTCTTGCCAACGGCATGGGGATACCCCCTCTATCTTTGGTTTCAAGGGAATCGGACGGAGTCAAATGCCCTGAATCCGCGGTAATGATCCGCTCCGCTTCGCTGGTCTCATTGGGACGCATCGAGACGACATGCCGCGGGGTCGCCATAATGCCCGAAATAAATATTAAACTGGAGCCCCGGGAAACGGAGACGGCGATATGATAGCCGCCATAGGCGCGTTCGACGGTTTTCACAGAGGTCATCGATCTCTCCTTGAAATAGCGCGCGAACGCGCGGCATCCATCGGTACGACGTGGGGAACCGTTACGTTTACAAGACATCCGGACGCGCTGTTTTCGAGCCTGGGATTCAAGTCGCTTTTTACATCGGAAGAGCTCTTGATTCTGGAAGAGTATTTTGATATTCCCTCCACCCGCAAAATAGATTTCACCCGGAAGATAGCGGATATGACGCCGCGCGAATTTTTGGATTATATATCCCTCGAATTCGGCGTGCGCGGGGTTGTGGTTGGAGAAGATTTCCGATTTGGGCGCGGCAGGGTCGGAGACAAGGACACTTTGAGGCAGGAATGTCTGGGGCGCGGGTGGGAGTGCGATATAGTCCCGACGCTTTTTACCGGGGAAAATACCCCGGTCTCGAGCACCGAAATAAGGGAATCCGTTTCCGAGGGAGATATGCCGCGGGCGCGGGATATGCTGGGATATCCATTTTTCTGTCTCGGCAGAGTCGTGCATGGCAACGAGAGAGGCCGCGAGCTGGGATATCCTACGGCAAATATCGATATGAATCCGTTGAAGGTAACAAGCCGCCGCGGCGTCTACGCCACGGTTGTCCGCGCTATGGGCAATTGGTACGCGGGATCTGCCAATATAGGTTTCAACCCGACGTTTACCGACGTACAGGGTATTCGCTTCGAAGTGAACCTGATCGGTTTCGACGGCTGCCTGTATGATAAACGGATAGCGGTTTTCATGTTGGAACACATCCGAGACGAAAGGCGCTTTGACGGCCCCGACAGCTTGAAGCGCCAGATGGCGCTGGATGCGGACTCGATAGAGGCGATAGGGCAGCGCGAACTTACCGTCCACAGTAGACTGTGGAAAAAATGGGCATCCATATTGTCCGTAGATTAAACATAACGCAAAATCGCAACTGAACTTTCTTTTTTAACGATCACCACATTCTTTTGCGCCATATCGATTTAATTGTTCATCAACAGACCCCATTCCTCCATTTAGAAAATATTTTTCATTACGAATTGTTTACAAGAATTTTTTAAATCTGTAGGGTCGCATTTCGGAAATGCGATTTTTACTGATATGGCAACTGCATACAAATAGTGGAAGCTGCAACTTGAAAATTTATTTGTATACACACAGTTGCGTATGTAATTGTGTGCTATTTTTTCGGAAAAAAAATATCTGCGGCACTTGCAAAGTCATCAATACCATGTTAAAGTGGCAGAAAACGGATACAAGTGGCATGAAAATGCAAAAAGTGTCAGGAGGTGATGGAAGCTATGGGACTCATAGGAAACTTCGACCATAAGATCGACGCGAAGGGGAGACTCGTTCTCCCGGCGTGTTTTCGGGAAGAATTGGGTTCCCGTGTCGTGGCGGCCATCACCGAGGGGACTTGTGTGTCGGTATATTCTCAAAGCAGCTGGGAATCCGTCATCGAGCGGCTCGAGGACATCGCGGTGAAGTCCACGGCCGGGGCGGATATAAAGCGTCGTGTGCTCGCGAATTCCTTTCATCTCGAGATAGATTCGATGGGGCGTATTTTGGTTCCTGAAAAATTGCGCTCCCGCCTGCAAATAGGGCCCGACGTCTGCGTCAACGGCAACAATAAAAAGCTTGAAATCTGGGATTTATCAACGTGGCAGAAATTTATGAACGATTCCGAGCCCCTCGCCACGGAAATAAACGTCCTGATACCGGGGCTGTAGTATGGAGCGCCACGTGCCGGTAATGCTATCCGAAGTTCTGGACATACTGGAACCCTGTGTTCCCAAAGAGCGGGACTCGTACTTCGTCGATGGCACTCTTGGCGGAGGAGGGCATGCGGAAGCGATCCTTGAAAAATTTTCCAATGTGAAAGTGGTCGGTTTCGACATGGACAAAAACGCGCGGGATATGGCCGGTTCGAGATTGTCCGAGTACAAGGACAGGCTGCGGATCGTGCCGCGCAATTTCAGCGCGCTTGGGGATTTGGCCGACGAGTTGTCGAGCGAAATGGGCGGATATTCCTGTGGCGTCATGTTCGATCTGGGGGTCTCGAATATGCAGCTGTCCACGCCTGAACGAGGTTTTTCGTTTCAGGAGGACGGGCCTCTCGACATGAGGATGGACGAAGACGCCGACATTCCGACGGCGGCCGACATATTGAAAAATTCGGACATTCCGGAACTGGCCAGGATATTTCGGGAATATGGGGAGGAGCGTCACGCTTTTCGCATAGCGGGCGCGATAGTGCGGGCGCGGAACGAAGGCAAAGTTTCCGATACCACGGGAGAGCTCACGGCGCTTATCAGGCGATCTCTTCCAGCTCCTGTGCAAAGGCGGATGGGAGGACATCCGGCAAGAAGAATTTTCCAGGCTCTCCGAATTGCGGTCAATTCAGAACTGGAGTCGATTCCGGACGGACTCGGAGGCGCGTACGATATAACCGGCGACGGCGGAGCGATAATCGTAATCGCGTATCACTCTCTCGAGGACAGAATAATAAAGCAGACGTTCCAGCGTTGGGCCCAGGATGGAAGGGGAAGCATGAAGACGCGGCGGCCCATGGTTCCGACGGACGAGGAAATTGAGAAAAACCGTAAATCAAGAAGCGCCAAGCTCAGAGCTTTTATCGTTCATAAACCGGAAACAGAAAACGCATAAGCGCGGGAGGTAACAAACATGAAAGCCCCGGTTCCAAGGCACGAGAAAAGAAACAGACAGTCGATGTTTTGCGTATTGTTCCTTTTTGGCGTTCTAGTTTCGCTGCTGTCTTTGGGCAGCGCGCGTCTTTATGGCCTTTATATCGAACACCGGCTGGCGGACTGCTCTATGAAAATAGAAGCCATAGGAAATAAGTACGCTCTGCTCGAGGAGTATCACGCGTCGCTTTTGTCTCCGTCCCGTATATATAACTATGCCAGATCCGAGCTCAATATGGTTACGGCGAGCGAAGTGGAGACGATAAAGCTCATATCCAATTCGTACAAGGGGTCTGAAGTAGCGAACGCCGGAACCAGCGCCAATGAAGCCGTCAATGGACCTGATGGTCTTGAGAGGCTCTTGGTCGGTACGGCAAATGCCAAAGATTAGATCGAAGCTGCCGAGGGAATCGTGGCATTCCCGATTGGCGTGGTTCCTGGCGTTCTCTCTGATGCTCGTCCTGGGGGCTCAGACAGTGAGTGTGCATCTTTTTCCTGACGAGAGAATAAAGCGCCAGTCCCAGAGGCAGTATTGGGCGCAGATTCCAATATCGACGTCGCGCGGGGATATCCGGGACAGAAATAACGTCCCGCTCGCCATATCGGTGCCGTCGGTGAGTTTTTTCGTAGACCCGATGTACTGGTCTCCGACGAGCGCGGACGCGCTTGAACCGTTCTTTGGCAAAGGAATATCGGAGAAATTTTCCAAAAACCTTTCGGGCCGCTTCCATTGGGTGGTAAGAAAGGTTCCAATGGAAACGGCGACTCAGGTTATGGATATGAAGATACCGGGACTTTTCACTATACGCGAGAGCCACCGCATGTATCCTCACAGTGAGCTTGCGTCCCATGTCATAGGTTTTTGCGATATAGACGATTACGGGTTGAGCGGCGTCGAAATGCAGTGGAACAAAGTGCTTTTCTCTCCGCCGCAGAACAGGCTCTTCGTCAGGGACGCCAAAGGAAACCTTTTGGATCTGATAGGCAGCAACGCGGGAACATTGCAGACCGGCGGAGGCGCCATCAAGTTGACGATCGATTCTAAAATACAGCAGATCGTCGAATGGAAGCTTCGTGAAGGCGCCGAGAGCAGCAACTCGAAATGGGGAGCGGGGATATGCGTAAATCCCCGAACCGGAGAGGTGCTCGCTATGGCGAGTTATCCGTGGGTCGATCTCAACGACAGATCGAGCTTCGGGAACAACGAAATACTCAGAAATAACGTGACGAGCAGAGTTTACGAGCCCGGTTCGACCTTTAAGCCCATAATGCTTGGGATAGCGAAAGAGATGGGGCTCGTTTCGAACGGCGATCACTTTTATTGCAACGGCAAGGTGGCTGTGGCGGATGGAGTCATAAGGGACGTTTCGGCCCACGGCGATTTGACGCTCGAAGGTCTTTTGATAAAATCCTGCAACACCGGGATGGCTACCATAGGAAATAAAATGAATGTCCATAAAACGTCGGGCATGCTTCGTCAGTTTGGTTTCGGGGTGAAGTCGGATGTCGAGATCGCCGGCGAGGAGGACGGGTTGATGCGCGCTCCCGAGGAATGGCTTGGCATGACGAAAGCGAACGTCGCCATGGGGCAGGGTCTCGCTGTGACTCCTCTTCAGCTTGCGATGGGGATAAGCGCCATCGCGAACGGCGGAAATTTATTGAAACCATATATTATTGCCGAGGTAAAAAACGCGAGCGGTGAAATAATCCATCAGGGAATGAAAAGAGTGAGAAGGACTGTTCTGAGTGAGCAGACGTCCTCATGGATAAGGGAGGCTCTCTATAAAACCGTTGAAACCGGGACGGGCAAGGGCGCGCGTGTGAAGGATATAGCGCTCGCGGGCAAAACGGGCACCGCTCAGCTCGCGACTCAGGGCATATATGTAAAGGGGCAGTACGCCAGCTCTTTCGTCGGTTTCTGGCCGTACAACAAGCCCGACTATCTTCTTTTGATAGTATTGGGGGAACCCAAGGGAAACAAATATTATGGCGGAGAGATAGCGGCGCCAGTATTCAAAGCGGTTGTCGAGGATATGGCGCAACTCGCGCTGCTGGCTAAAGAATCCGGCGGCGGAGCGCTGAAGAATTAGTTTTGTAATGGAGGTGAGGTCGTAGTGAAGCTGAGCGAACTGTATGAAGAGCTTAAACGTCACAAAGACGCCGAGCTCATATCGCATGGCTCGAATCCCGACATTACGGACCTCGCGTACGATTCCCGCCTCGTTTCGGATGGCGGCGGAGTAATATTCGCCTGTGTGAGGGGAGATAACGCGGACGGTCATAAATTCGCGAAGAGCGCCGTTGCGAACGGGGCTCTCGCTTTGCTGTGCGAACGCGCTCTGCCCATGGCCATCCCTCAGATAATAACGAGCGGGGTCAGGGGGGCAATGGGGCTTGCCGCGTCCATATTATACGGAACGCCTTCGGGGAAGCTCAAAATGATCGGCCTCACCGGGACCAATGGAAAGACTACAACCACTTATATCACGACCTCGATAGTCCGCGCCTCAGGCGCGGTCTGCGGCATGATAGGCACTGTCGTTTACTGCGACGGCAAAGAGCAAACTCACGCGGAGCATACTACGCCCGAAGGGCCCGACATTCAGCGCCTTCTCGTTAAGATGGCGGCAAACGGGGCCTCGTATTGCGTCATGGAGGCGTCGTCTCACGGGCTCGATCAGGGACGGCTCGACGGGTGCGGGTTTGTCCGCGCCGGTTTCAGCAACCTGACCCCGGAGCATCTCGAATATCACGAGAATATGGAGCGGTATTTCGAGGCGAAAAGAAAGCTATTCACCGAATATATGACGGAAGAGTGGCTCGGAGCGGCGAACGCGGACGACGCCTGGGGCAAAAAGCTCATCGATGAGTTCAATGGAAAAATATATGGTTATTCGCAGGGCGAAAACTCCGGTAACGCATATTACACCGCGTCCATTACAAGTTCCGGAATAAGCGGCATGTCCCTGGACATAACCTATCCGGACGGACGGAGCTATATGGTTCATTCTCCGCTGATAGGGGCTTATAACGCGTCCAATATCCTCGAGAGCGCGGTATTGGCGGACTCGCTCGGTTTCGATTCCGATACCATTAGTCGCGGCGTATCGCTCTGCACACGGATACCGGGCAGGCTCGAAAGATATTCGTTTTCAAACGGAGTTACGGCTTTCGTTGATTTTGCCCACAGCGAAGACGGAATGAAGCAGGCTATGGGTACGCTTCGGTCGCTGGTTCGAGGCCGCCTTCACGTCCTTTGGGGCGCGGGAGGCGACAGAACGCCTCTGAAACGTCCTGTCGTCGGCGAACTCATGGCTCGGATGGCGGATCACGTCGTCATATCTACCGACAATCCAAGAAGCGAGTCTCCGGCGGATATAGCGCGAGACATCGAAGTTGGGGTGACGCGCTCCGGCGTGAACGTCAGGTGCGAGACGATACTCGATCGGGGCGAGGCAATAGCGCGTATTCTGGATTCGGCCGGCATTGGCGATGTGGTTCTGATCGCGGGCAAGGGCCCCGAGCGTCATATCGATTACAAGACGCACAGGGTTCCCTTCCTTGACGCGGACGAGGTAACGGCATGGGGCAGAAATCGCTCCCTGGAGGTAAATTGATCATGTTCGCCGCGCGTGATTTTTTCACTTTGAATGAAGCCGCGGATATAATCGGGGGGAGCGCGTTCCCTGCCTCTCGGGGCGGAGAACTGCTGTCTCAGGGATTCAAGACCGACAACAGGAATGTCGATTCCGGCGACGTTTTCATTGCGATCAAAGGGGCTAGGGTCGACGGGCACGACTATATCACGTCGGCAGCGGATGACGGAGCTTCGTGCGTTATGCTCGACCGGAGTTATTTTGAAGCTCACAGGGAAAAACTGGAGGGTTGCGGAGTAATGCTGCTCGTTTCGGAGAACGCCTCCGAGGGCGCCGCTATTCTCGCGCGCGCCTGGCTGGACGCGGTGTCTCCAAAGGTAATCGGCATAACAGGAAGCGTCGGCAAGACCACGACGCGCGAATTTATATACGCGGTTTTGAAGCGCCATTTCAGGACACATTCCGCGATCAAGAGCTACAACACGCTTATAGGGTCGTCAATGACGATACTTGCCATGCCGCGCGACACGGAGATATTGATACTGGAGCTCGGAGCGAACCATTCGGGAGAAATCAAAACGCTTGTGGAGCGTTTTCCCGTGACGCACGGCGTCATTACCGAGGTTACGCACGCTCATATCGAGGGATTTGGAAGTATCGAAGGGGTACTGGAGGCAAAGATGGAGATGGCCGAATCGGGCATCCTCGAGTATTTGTCTTATAATTCGGATAATGACATGTTGACTTCGGCCGTATCCAGAATGCCAAACGGGGAGAAGGTAAAAAAAGGCGGCATAAAACAGGTGGGGGTTGGGTACTCCAATTTCGGCGTCCGCATATCGGACGTAAGGCAGAGCGTCGATTCGTCGTTCGTTCCTGCCCTGTCGGTCGCGCTTTCCAGAGGGGAGAGGAAACTTTCCTGCTCGTCTCCGGTTTTCGGCAGGCAGCACGCTAAGAATATAGCGTTCGCGTATGCCGTGTCCGTTCAAATGGGCTTGGACGACGATGTTTTTCTCCGTGAGGCCTCCTCGTTCGAGCTTCCGGCGGGACGAGGCTCATTGCGGCGCGCTAAAAACGACTGTTTGGTGATCGATGAGACGTACAACGCCAATCCTTCGTCCGTGTCGCACGCCATAAAGAATATACTGGAACTCGAAACGCCCGGGGATTACAGACGTATAGCCATTCTTGGCGGCATGAGGGAGCTTGGAACTGAGGCGGCCCACTGGCATGATGTGATACTGAACAGAGCTTCGCTGCTCGATGAGATATATCTGATAGGGGCGGAGTGGGGCGGCGCCAATGCGGCTATTGCGTCCCTGAGGGGAGTATGGGAGTCCGCGTCTCAAATGACGCGGGATTTTGATTTTTCGTCGCTCTCCCGCTCCGTGATACTTGTGAAAGGGTCGCGTTTTTACGAACTCGAAGCGATCATGCCCTGCTTTGACGGTGAACGTTATGAAGATTAAAATCCTGTGCCTGGGCATAATATTTTTCTCGGTCGCCATTTACATGCAGGGGATGTGGATTGCCCTGATGAGACGCATGCGGTTGGGAGAGGCCATAAAGGAGTACGGTCCCGAGGGACACAAAAAAAAGAGGGGCACCCCGGGGATGGGCGGCATCGTCGTCTTCCTGCTGGCGCCGTTCATGGCCGGCGCGGCTTATTTATGCGAGTTGTCCGGCAGAAACGATCTCATATATATATGGTCATATCCGCTGATGGCCGGACTTGTCGGTCTTGCGGACGATGTTCTGAAATATTCGAGCCGTTCGAGCGAGGGGCTGAGGAGTCTTCAAAAACTGTTCCTTCAGATAGTTATGAGCGGCGTATGGGTTTATTTTGTCTCGCGCGGCGGCGTCTATCTGACCCCTAATATAGCTCTGCCGGGGTATTTGGGCGCGCCTTTGCTCGTGTTTCTCTGCGTTGCCGCGCTCAATGCCGTGAACGTCACGGATGGTCTTGACGGTTTGGCCGGAGGAGCTGTGTCTATTTCGCTGGCGACGATGTTCATATGGGCTCGCGGAGTCCCGGTTCTGGTTTCCGCGTCATTGGGCCTCGCCGCGGCGCTCGCTTTTCTGTGGCATAATTCCAACCCCGCCGCCATTTTTATGGGAGATGTGGGCTCTCATTTCTGGGGAGGACTTCTCCTGAGCCTCTGTGTTGCCTCCCATTCGATGATATTCGTGATACCGGCGGGATTCATCTTCGGCATAGAGCTTGCGACGTCCGCGATACAGATATTTACCATCAGGGCGTTCGGGAAGAGAGTTTTCAGGATGAGCCCGCTTCATCACCATTTTGAACTGTCAGGGCTGAGCGAACCGTCCATCGTGGCCAGATTCATGCTGGCGCATCTGGCCGGAATAATCGTCATCATAATTTTTATAGAGACCATTTTGAGGGGAGGGGCGGGAAGTGTCCGATGAAAAAATTCTTGACGGAGCCAAAGTAACGGTGCTCGGAGCTGGAGTGAGCGGCGTCTCCATCGCGCTTCTCGCCCAAAAACTCGGAGCGGAAGCGTTCATATCAGATGCGGGGAAAATTTCCACATCGTCCATAGAAACTCTCGACGCGGCACGGATACAGTATGAACAGGCCGGACATACTGAGCGCGCTTTAAGAGGCGACCGGATCGTGGTGGGTTCCGGGTTCCCTCGCAATGCTCCGATAATCGCAAAGCTGTATGAACGCGGGATTACGCCGACGGGCGAGCTCGATTTCGTTCTGCCGCACATCGGAGGTAAGGTCATAGGAGTAACCGGCAGCAACGGAAAGACCACCACGACGTCGCTTCTGGGGCATCTCATAAACGCGAGCGGGGCAAAATGCGCGACGGCGGGCAATATAGGAAGCCCGATAGCCGACTTCGCGGGAGCTGATTACGATTATATCGCGCTCGAACTCAGCAGTTTTCAGCTTCATTGGGCGACGTCCATAGGACTCGCGGGCGCGATAGTGACGAACCTTGCGCCCGATCATATCGACTGGCACGGGTCGTACAACGGCTACGTAGCGGCAAAAGCGAAGATACTGAGTTTCGTGTATGACGGCGGTTTTTGCGTTCTCCAGCGCAGGGATACGGAGTCGCTCGCCGTTCCCGGGAGAAAAACCCGTTACCTCGAATGGGACGTTCCCTCTTCGGGCGACGCCATATCGCTCAGCGCGCCCGAAAAATCGGCTTTTATGTATGAGTCACAATTGTTTTGCTTCGACGAGACTAATTTGATAGGCGCTCACAACATGGAAAATATCGCAATGGCCATGGCTTGCGTCAGGCTTCTCGATCTCGATTCAACTGCGGCGCGCTCGTCTCTCGGATCTTATGAGGCGCCTCCTCACAGATGCAGGCTCGTCGTAGTAAAGAACGGCGTCAGGTACATAGACGACTCGAAGGGAACCAACATTGCCGCATCCGTGACCGCCATGTCCTCCATAGAAGGACCGCATATAGTCATTCTGGGAGGGCGGGGAAAAGGCGAGGATTACTCCACACTGGTGGAACCTCTCAAGAAACACGCGAAATACGCGATGCTCATAGGGGAGGAGTCTCATAAGCTCGCTGGCGAGCTATCTAAAGGCGGATACTCGGATTTCGCGGAAGTGGGAGACATGGAATCGGCTGTACAGGGCGCTTCCGCCATGGCCCGGCCGGGCGACTCGATCCTTCTGTCGCCCGCTTGCACGAGTTGGGACGCCTACAACAACTATAAAGAACGCGGGGATCATTTTGCGGTTCTCGTCATGAGATACGCGGGTGAGGCAAATGACACTGTACGCTGACGACGTTCTCCAGGATAACGAAACCGCCGGCAGGGTCGATATCTGGCTATGGCTGCTGCCGCTGATTTTGAGCGGTCTTGGTATATTGATGGTGACGTCCACGACGAGCAACTTTGTATACGACGTTTCCGGAACGCCCTTTACAATGGGTATGAGACAGCTTCGCTCTCTGGGTGTGGGTTTTGTGATGATGCTCGTAACTTTTTGCATACCCATGCGATTCTGGTACAACATATCGGGAGCTTTCTGGATCGCCTCCATAATTATGCTGGCAGCCACGCTGATTCCGGGCGTGGGGAGTTCAATCGGCGGCGCGAGCCGCTGGATAAGGGTTGGGGGAATATCCATACAGCCGTCCGAGATAATGATACTAGCCACTGTGCTCGAATCGGGGAAACTGTTCGAGAAACACAGGCTGGACTCGTTGAAATGCTTCCGCCTCATTATTATCCTGCTGATAGTTTCGTGCCTTCCGCTCATGCTGCAGCCCGATCTCGGCTCCACCATATTTTTGGTCATGGTATGCATGGGCATGTTTGTGGAACGGTTCGGCTTGACGTATCCTGCCATGGCCGTTATGTTCTGCGGCGTTGGGTTTCTTTTGCTGATTCTTTTCGAACCGTACAGGATGCGGCGCATCAGCGCGTTCCTCGATCCTTACGCCGATCCACTCGACACCGGCTTCCAGACGATACAGGGCCTCATTGCGTTCGCGAACGGAGGGGCCTGGGGAGCGGGGTTGGGGCACGGATTCCAGAAGCTTCAATACCTCCCTGCCGCCTACACTGACTTCATATACGCCGCCATGGGCGAGGAGCTGGGCCTCATCGGAACTCTGAGCGTACTTGCGCTCATGACCTTCTGGCTTTTTCGCTGCCGCGCCCTCTATAACAGAGTGCCTGACGGCTATCAGGCCGCATTGGTCTGGGGTGTGGCCCTTACCATAATATTGCCTTTTTTTATAAATATAGCCGGTGTGACGAACATGATTCCATTGACCGGCATCCCTCTTCCTTTTATAAGTTACGGCGGCAGCGCGCTCATCATGTCATGGATGCGTGTCGGTGTTCTGCTGCGTCTCCAAAAGGACATTTCAAGAGGCGTCGCCGTATGAAGCGCGCGGACGGGAATCCAATCACGATGCTGCTCGTGGCCGGAGGCACCGGAGGTCACATACTTCCCGCCATAGCGTTCGGAGACTGGCTGCGCGAGGCGCATCCGGACGTCAACGTCGCTTTCATGTCCGGTTCCCGTTCCATCGAACTTGAAATATATCGGGCCTTTGAAATAGAGCCGTATACAGTCGGCGTTTCCGGTTCCCCGCTGGGCGTTCCTGGGGTGAGGATGATAAAACGATGGGCCGAACTGTTTTTTGGTTTTTTTCAGGCAGTACGCTTTCTCAAAAAAATGTCGCCTGATATCTGCGTTCTCTTCGGAGGTTACGTGTCGATGCCGGCGCTTTTGGCCGGAAAACTCAGCGGCTTACGCTCGGTCATTCACGAACAGAACGCGCGCGCCGGGCGCGTCACAAGGGCCGCCGCGATGATGAATATACCGGTCGCCGCCGGCTGGAGCGACTGCGAGCCGCTCAAAGACGGAAGTTACGCGAATGTGGGCGTTCCGGTGCGTCGTTTCGAAAAGATGAATAGAAAAGAGGCATGGGAGGCGCTGGGGGTTGAGGATGAAAAAACGGGAGGACCGACGGTGGCCGTGATGACAGGTTCACTTGGAAGCGGCAAGCTCGCTGAGGCGTTGCTTGAGCTCACAAAGATGGAGTTGTTTTCATCATGGAGATTTTTCGTCGTGGATCCATCTGCGGACTCTGTGCGCAAAGCGAGCGTCAATGTGACGCTTCTGCCGCGCATGTGGGATATAACGCCTCTTTATGTCGTATCTGACCTGCTCGTTACAAGGGGAGGGGCTTCCACCCTGTCGGAGGTGAGGGCTCTTGATATGCCGGCGGTCGTGGCCCCCTGGAGGGGCGCTTTGGATGATCACCAGATGAAAAATGCCCGCGCCGCCTCATGCTCTAAAATACTGATCTGGAATGAGGACGAAAGTTCATTGACCGATTTGGCTGATAAATTGCAAAAACTATACGCCATTTTCGGAGACAAAAACAGCAATATCGGGAACATGTTGTATAATGCGAGCATGTACGGCGAAAAAATTTGTCGGAGGTTAATGGATTTTGCCGTCGGCTCAAGGAAGGGAGAGGTTGATTTTGGAGGCTGAAGCCTTCATCGACATAAAAAAACATATGAACATTCACCTCATGGGAATTGGGGGCGCCGGAATGAGCGGCCTTGCCCTCCTCCTTCATTCGATGGGTCACACGGTAAGCGGGTGTGACGCCGAGAATTCCTTCTACGTCGAGAAGATCAGGCGGGAGGGCGTGGAGGTTTCCATGGGGCATCATAAAGCGCATCTCGACCTCTATAAACCCGGGCTCATAATACACACCAGCGCTATAGCCCAGGATCATCCCGAGCTGATAGAAGCTCGCAAACGGGGCATAACGGTAGCCAGGCGCGCCGAGATGCTGAGCCTTATATTCAACAGCCGCTTCGGAGTGGGCGTGGCTGGCACTCACGGAAAGACGACCACATCGTCGATGATTTCCCTTATAGCGGAGCTGGCCGGGTTTGACCCGACCGTCGCCATAGGCGGGGAATTGTCCGATATCGGGTGTAACGCGAAACTCGGCAAAGGGGAGTATATGGTCGCCGAACTTGACGAAAGCGACGGTTCATTCGAGCTCTTCTCTCCCGCCGTCACCATAATAACGAATATAGACTGGGATCATGTCGATCACTATCCGACGTACGATTTGGTAGTGGAAGCGTTCGACAGATATGTCCGAGGCAGCAAGACAAATGCTCCCGCTATAGTCTGCGGCGAGGATTCCGGCGTTTCAAGGCTGCTCGCCTCCGGCGCGGTGAAAAATGCGGTGACTTATGGTTGGGGATTGGGCTGGAATTGGGGAGCTGTCGGGGTCGGGCATCTCGCCGGAGGCGGCGTGAGATATGAGGTCATTCGCGATGGGCGTTCCCTCGGAGAAGTGCGCCTCAAGGTGTCGGGCGAACACAACGTGCTCAACTCGTTAGCTGCGTTTGCCGCGTCTGACGCTATGGGAGTTCCTTTCGAGTCGGCCTTGAAATCACTCGGGATATTCAAGGGGGCTAAACGCCGCCTCCAATTCATAGGAGACGTCGGCAACATTTTGATATATGACGATTACGGCCATCATCCCCGTGAGATAGCGGCCACTATGGCGGCGGTAGACGGAGCGTTTTGCCGCAGCACGCACGTCGTTTTTCAGCCCCACAGGTACACGAGAACCCAGGTTCTATATCGTGATTTCGCGTCCGTGCTTCAAAACGCCGGCAGAATTTATATCCTCCCCATCTATTCGGCGGATGAAACTCCGATACCGGGGGTATCCTCTTTCCTCATCGCTGACGAGCTCCATTCGCTCGGGCGTCTCGACGCCGCTGTGTGCGCGGATTTTCAGGAGGCTGCGGATCAGGTGTGCGAAGCGGTACAGGCCGGCGATATGGTACTTACCATCGGCGCCGGGAGCATAGAATATTTGAGCAGGCAGATATTGAAACGCCTGCAGGAGAAGGTTCAATCAGAGGATGAAGCGGCTGTCGGCGCCTGACATTCCGGGAAACTTCGTCCGATATAACGCGCCGCTCGCCCCTTATGCGACATGGGGCGTCGGAGGCGTCGCCGAGACGCTGTTCACGCCCAGAGACGAGAGTGAGCTAGTCACCGCGGTCAAGTGGGCGCGTGACAACAGAACGGATTTTTACATCCTGGGCGGAGGTTCCAATGTGCTGATATCCGACGATGTAATCTCCGTGCCGGTGGTGCTTATGACCGGAATCTCAGGTATCGGGTACAGAGAGGACAAAGATGACATTCTGCTCGACTGTATGGCCGGAACGAACATGAAGGATGTGTTGTCGCTCACCGTGAAAAACGGATGGAGCGGGCTCGAAATGGCGGCCGGGATACCAGGGTCGGTCGGGGGCGCCGTGGCAGGCAACGCGGGCACTTCTCAGGGTTTTATAGGATCATCGGTGGATCGCGTCGTGATTGTGGATGCGGATGGAACCGTTTCGGAGCGAATGGGGCATGATATGGGTTGGGATTACAGAAAATGCGGATGTTTTTCGGATTCCCGGCGGGTAGCCCTGTCGGTGACATTCAGGATGCGCCGTTCCAGCCCCGAAGATGTGGCTGATGCCATGCGAACGGCTATGCAAGGCAGGAGCGGTCAGCCGGTCGCCTCGCGCACGGCGGGCTGCGTTTTCAGGAACCCCATCGGCGACAGCGCCGGACGTATGCTTGACGTATCCGGTTGTAAGGGAATGTCCGTTGGCGGGGCGCGCGTGTCGGACGCTCATGCCAATTTCATAGAAAATGTGGGCGGTTGCAGCGCTTGCGATATAATGTCGCTTGCCATGTCATGCAGGAAGAAAGTGATGGACTCGTTCGGAACGCTGCTGACATTCGAGGTGAAGATGCTTGGCTTATCGGACTGAACGCCTAAAGCCACAGCCTCGCCGCAGATGGAGACGCTTTTTGGTGTTGCTGAGCATATTCTGCGGAGCGATATATTTCGCGGAGGTGAGATACGGTTTCTTCAGGCTGAAGAATATAGAAATAACGCCCGGAAACGTTCTGCCTTCCGATATTATATGGCAGGCGATGCCTGCCGGAACCGAGGAATTCTGGCCGTCGCTTTTCTTTGGCGGCGCCGAATTCGAGCGCAGCATAACGAAATACTATCCCGTATTGCTGAAGGTCAAGCCGGTCGGGTGGGGCAAGTACAGGGTGACGGTCGCGCCTCTTGAGATATTTCTTGCCGTCGCCTGGAACAATGAACATTGGTGGCTTTCGAAGGATGGACGCATGTGGAGGGCAGCTTTGCCCGCGATGGCGATGGTGAACGGCATGAGCTACCCAAGCCGTCCTATTCTGGCCTGGGACGCCCAGCTGCCTCTGCCGATAGATCCGGAAAAGTTCATCGGCGACATATATCAGTCGAGTCTGCCAATAGCGAAGATAAGCAAATGGTATGACACTATAGATCGAATAAACTGGAAAAACGATATTTACTGCCTCATGGCAAAAAAAATAGACGGCAGGCAGGTTGTGCAGATACTCCTGGGTACGGAGGGCAATATCACCGGGGAGATAGTGGTCAAGGAAGACGCTTCCGACTGGCTGTCCTTAGCGGCGGCACTCAGAAATATCTATCCGGCATCGCCGGGGAGAGTGCCTCCGGGTTTAAGTATAAACGCTACATATACTGATATGAAATTTACTGTTTCGGACAGGGGAAAAATGTGATAAAGAAAATAATGTATTTTTATTATTTCTCGATTGGGGGGGCCCCACATTGTTTAAAAAAACGTTGAGTTCATCCGGTTACAGGGATCCTGAGGTCCTGGTGGGGTTGGATCTCGGTACCAGCAAAGTGACCGTGGTAGTGGCGGAGCGTGAAGGCCCGAGTGGAGAGGCCCAGATAATAGGTATTGGCCAGGCGCCGTCAAACGGTATAAGGAAGGGGCTCATAGTCAATATCGATCAGACCGTCAAGTCTCTGAAACACGCTATAGAGGACGCCGAGAATATGGTGGGGCTCGATCTGACCGAGGCCACCGTCGCCTTCAGCGGCGGAGACGTGCAGAGCGTAAAGACCAAGGGGATGATCTCTCTCGGCCGGGCGCCGCGCACGGTGATGCAGTTCGACATAGAGCGCGTCATAGAGTCCGCGCAGGCAAACGTATCCGTACCGAGCGGCAAGATGATTCTGCACACCATTCCCGTAGAATACTCTCTCGATGGCAACAGCGGGATCGACGATCCGCTGGGCATGACCGCCATGAGACTCGACATAGAGCTGGAATCAGTGATAGTTCCCGTGGCAATGGTACAGAACGTTCGCAATTGCGTCGAGAAGGCCGGTCTCGAGGTGAGCGGACTGGTCATAAAACCTCTCGCCTCCGCTTTGGGAGCTCTTACGCCAGAGGAGAGCGTCGTTGGCTCCGCGGTCGTGGATATAGGAGGAGGCACATGCGGCGTGGCGGTGTTCGTCGAGGGCAGGCCCAAACACCTTGCGGTCGTGTCCGTAGGCGGAGATCACATTACGAACGACGTCGCCACGGTGCTGAAGATACCCATAAACAAGGCCGAGGAGATAAAAAAAGAAGTCGACATGTTCTCGGATCCAAGACCCGGAGCTCCCGAAAATCTGGAGTTGGAGCATATGGGGCGCAACTATTCATATTCGATGTCCGAACTGACGGATATAGTGCAATGCAGGGTCGAGGAATTATTCTCGGTACTGATAAAAGCTGAGATAGCGGCTTCCGGGGCGGCGATGCTCCCGGGCGGCCTCATCATAACCGGCGGAGGTTCGAAGAGCATAGGCATAGATCACTATCTGACGCGCATAATGAACATGCCGGTGAGGATGTCGCTGCCGCTCGATTCCGGGCGGATGCCCCCTTCCAGAAGCGGAGCGGAATATACATGCGCCGCTGGGATAATTCGCTACGTGCTCGAGCAGGAACGCGATCCATTTCGTTTCATAGGCAATTCGTTCGACCCGAGCCCGATAATGACCTCCACGGTAGATCAAGGCGGCTGGGAAAAGGGTTTGAGCACTGTGGGCAAAGGCGGTCACTCAATTATAGACGCGATCATAAAATTGTTCAAGGAACTGTTCTAACAGGATAGATACGGGGACGCACAGGCAGGTTAGGGGGAGAAACAATGCCGGAAATTTTTCAGCTCGACGCGCCGGGCCGCTCGAACCACGAGGTCATTAAGGTGGTTGGCGTTGGCGGAGGCGGAAACAACGCTCTCAATCATATAATACGCGGACACGTCGGGGGCGTGGATTTTATAGCCGCCAATACAGATCACGCGCATCTGGATCTCATCGACGCCCCGATCAAGATAATGCTGGGCAAGGAGTTGACGCGAGGTCTTGGCGCCGGAGCGGATCCATCGGTGGGAGAAAGAGCCGCTGTTGAATCCCGCGACGAAATACGGGCTGCTTTGGATGGCGCCGATATGATATTTCTCGCGGCCGGAATGGGCGGCGGAACCGGAACTGGAGCTTCTCCGGTAATTGCGGGCATCGCCCGCGAGACCGGAGCGTTGGTGGTCGCTGTGGTCACGCGTCCGTTCTCGTTCGAGGGCCGCAGGAGACTTGCGCATACCGAAGAGGGGCTGTCGAAGCTCAAAGAGCAGGTCGACGCTCTCATAGTCATACCGAACGACAGACTGCTTGCCATATCGGACAAAAGGACGTCTTTGAGCAAGGCGTTCGAGCTCGCGGATAACGTCCTTCATCAGGCGGTTCAGGGAGTTACCGACCTGATCCTTCGCCCCGGGCTCGTTAATGTGGATTTCATGGACATCCGCACGATCATGAGCAACGCGGGGTCCGCGATAATGGGCATAGGAGAGGGCTACGGCGAAAACAGGGTCGCCACAGCCGCGCACAACGCCATAAACAGCCCGCTCATGGAGGTTCCGATGGTGGGGGCCAGAAGAGTTCTTTTCAATGTGACGGGCGGATCGAAAATAGGCATACATGAGGTTGAAGAGGCGGCAAGCATAATCAACAACGCGTCGGACAAGGACGTGAATCTCATATGGGGGCAGGTATTCGATCCCGATATGGAGGATATGGTGAGGATAACCATAATAGCCACCGAGTTCGACGAGGTCGCGCTCGTCTCCAATGGTCAGGCTCAAACGTCCCAAAGCGCGTCTCCCGCGGAACCTCCCGCATGTTCCGCGCGGACTCTTACAAAACCGACTCGTGTTACGATTGCGGATACGGCGGTCAGCAAGGAAAGCGTTCCCCCGGCATCGGCTCTCCAACAGGCCGCGATACCAGCCCCTGTTCCCCTCAGGGCGCGTCCTGAGCTGGGAGAGACGGAGGTTAGATTCTCCTCTCCGTCCGATGACGAGAACCTGTTCAATAATCAGGGACTGCCGCAGGATCAGCTCGATATACCGGCGTATGTCCGGAGGAGAAGAAGATAGGGATGTGCCGCGCGATCGCCATGACGCGATGTTCATAAAGGGGAATAATTGTAAGATAACGAACTGGGCCAGTTGGTTCGAGTACAGAGAGTTGGAGCGACAGACGATAAAACTGCCCGCGGGAGGGGATATGCCCTGCGCGATCTTTTTCCCGGCGGATTATTCGGTAGGAATGGCGAACCTTGGCTTGCATTACATATATAGGACTTTACGCGAGACCGGCGTTGCGGTGGAACGTTTTTTCGCCGCCCCGATTCCGTACCGCTCGGTCGAGAGAGATACGCTCCTTGAACGATTTCCGCTCATATTGGCAAGCGTATCGTATGAGGCGGATATACCGCTCTTCGCCAGATGGCTTGGCGGCGGCGGCGTTGAGCCGGTCAGGGAGCACAGAGAGACCAGCTCGTCCGGAAACGCCCCATTGATTGGAGCTGGAGGGGCTGTGACATATATCAATCCGATCTCTCTGTCGGGAATCTGCGACTTCATCGTCCTTGGGGACGGCGTCGAAACCACGAGGGGCCTTGTCGAGATTCTAAGACAGGGATTGCCCCGAGAGAAAATGCTCGCCGCGCTGGCGGATCATCCGTCAATATATGTTCCGTCCATCCACGAGCGCGGCAGGCATTTGCTCGAAATTGCGAAAACCGATATTACTCGCGACTATGGGCGCGGGGTATGGATCACAGAACGTACGGTTTTCGGCGACACGCTTTTGCTCGAGCTTCAAAGGGGGTGCGTCAGGGGATGCGGGTTTTGTACGCTGCCGTCGTGTTTCGCTCCGGCGAGGTCGCGGGGTCTGGAACTTGTAAAACGTGATATCGAGGAGGCGTCAGGCGCCGCCGATTTTTCGCGAATAGGACTTGTGACTCCCGAAGCCGGAGATTACAAGGCTTTGGATGAATTGATCGAGTTCGCGTCGTCGATCGGCAAGCAAGTATCGTTCGCGTCGCTCAGGGTCGATGGCATAACTGAGAGAATGATGAAAGCCGTAATCGATGGAGGAAGACACAGCGTAACCATAGCTCCGGAAGCGGGTGACGAGAATCTCCGCTCGAAAACCGGAAAACGATTTACGAACAAGCGGGTGGTGGATGTGCTTAAAATGGCGTCTGACCTGGGGGCGAAATCGGCAAAGATGTATTTTATGTTCGGCCTGCCCGGCGAAACCGACGAGCACCTGCTCGAGATATCTAAGTTGTGCGCAACGGCGCGAGATGAAACAGGGCTCAAAATAACGGCGGCGGCGTCGCCATTTGTTCCGAAACCGGGAACGGCATGGCGAGAGGAGGTGTTCGAGGGAGAAAAAAACCTGAAACGCAAGCACGCGATCATATCGAGGTCATTCGGTGGTTTATCCGGCGTAAAGCTCCAGACGGCCGGAATAAGGGAAGCCTGCATAGAATACGCGGTTTCATGGGCTGGAGCGTCTGCGTCTAGGCTGATAGCCGAAGCGGCATTATCCGGGGCTTCATATAAGAGATTGGTAAACATGACGGACAGAAGCAAGACATGTTTCGAGTTTGAAAGGCTGGGCTTGAATGCCGGCACAACGAGAAAGGGGGCGCCATAATGGCAGCTACGACAAGGAGAGCCAGGAATTACAAGGAGAAGAACTCAGGTTTCACGTTCGGTCATTTCGCACTTCCGATAGCGGCGGTAGTAGCGCTCGGATTGTTGTTCATCGGAGTAAAGTTATTCTTCCTGACCCCTCCGCAGAGGGCTGGGGTACAAGTTTCTCAGGGCACGCCTGCGGAGACGGGTCAGGCGACCGCGGCGCCGGATTTCAAACTCGCTTCCACGAGCGAGATATCGTTCCCGACAGTGGAACCGGAGACTCTTGAAACGACAGAAGTCGCGATAGTGCTCGCGAGTCCTCTCACTCAGACAGGGGCGCCGTCCAAAGTGTCAGGCGCGTCGTCCGGATCGTCCCTGAGAACCACTTCCAGCCGCGAATCCTCCACAGCGGCGAGGCCCGCGGTTCCGGCCGCGTCTCATGCCTCCTCGAACGCCAACGCGAAGTGGGGAGTTCAGATAGGGGCATTTGTCAACGTGGACAGCGCTTCATCCCTGGTGTCCGATATGAAAAAACAGGGATACGCCGCGTCGATAAGCAAGGTCGACTCTTCCGGCAAAACATTCCACCGCGTGAGAGTGGGCGCCGGCGGTACGAGAGAATCCGCCGACAAACTCGCGACGGAGCTCGAGCAAAAGAGTTATCCTGTCACGGTAGTCCAGATGCAGTAGAAGGAAGAGACAGAAGCCGCTATGAAATATTGCTCCGCAGCGCAGCCTCATACTAAAAATGCTGGCGTCTCTATGTGAGCGCCAGCATTTTTGCGATCCGGGCGGGGCGATTATCAAGGAAGGAAATTTTTTAGAATGAGCATTGTCGATATGAGGGGACGCCAAATAGATTATGCCAGAATATCCGTAACGGACAGGTGTAACTATCGATGCGTCTACTGTATGCCGGAGGAAGGCGTCAAATCCGTCTCGCATGGCGATATACTGCGGTACGAGGAGATAATATGGCTCGCCCGCATACTGGTGTCGCTCGGGATACGGCATATACGCTTCACGGGAGGAGAACCTCTCGTGAGGAGGGGCATGGCGGAGTTTCTCGTGGATTTCAGGAGGGAATTTCCCGACATAGCCCTTTCGATGACGACGAACGCTTCGCTTATAACGGGCGCGCGCGCCATGATAACGGCAGCCCGGTTGTCGAGCCTCAACATCAGTCTCGACACGCTCGATCCGGAGAAATTTGCCTCGATAACCCGAGTCGGGGATATCGAATCCGTGATGTCGGGCATATCCGCGGCTCTCGAATGTGGGATAGGCGTCGTCAAGACCAATACGGTTCTCATACGGGGGTTCAACGACGACGAACTGCCGCGGACGCTGAACTTTGCGTGGGATAAAGGCATGACTCCGAGAATTATCGAGTTCATGCCTCTGTCGGAGGGTCTGTGGGGCACCGATAAGTTTGTCGGGGCGTCTGAGGTTCTGCGCATTGCGGGCAGTCTGGGTAATTGGGCGCCCGTAACGACAACCGGAGGCTCTTCGCGCGGCCCTGCGGCATACTATGCGGACGCCGCCACAGGGCGCTCGTTCGGGATTATCGAAGCGGTGTCCAATCATTTTTGTTCCAGTTGCAACAGGCTCAGGATAACAGCGTCCGGCAACATGAGGGCATGCCTTTTCAACAATGAGGAGATACCGTTGATGAAGCTCATTCGCGAACTGGACGAAGATGGAGTGATTCGCGCAGTAACGGCCGGGATAAACTTGAAGCCCGAAGAATGGCGAGGCGCGGCTGACGGCGCCGGCGTTATGTCGGGCATAGGGGGGTAGGAGTATAATAATGGCCGGATATTCTCATTTCGACGATTCTGGCAGGCCTGTGATGACGGATGTAAGCGGGAAAACGCGGACGCTTCGCAGGGCTGTTGCCGAGTGTTTCGTCAAGCTGCCGGAAAAAATTTGCGCGGCGCTGCTCGATGGCGGAGTATCGAAAGGGGATCCAATAAGGGTGGCGGAACTGGCGGGAATAATGGGGGCCAAGAAAACGCCGGATCTTATACCGCTCTGTCATCCCATAGGGCTTGACAGCGTGAAGATAAAGTGCGAATTTTTGTCGGAGGATCGCGCGCTCAGAATAGAGTGCGAAACGACGGCGAACGACTCGACAGGCGTTGAGATGGAAGCCCTCACGGGCGCGCTTGTAGCCGCGCTCACTTTTTACGATATGTGCAAGGCGCTGGACAAGGGAATGATAATCACAGGGGTCAGGCTGCTCGAAAAATCCGGAGGGCGAAGCGGGCGCTGGACGGCCTTGAAATAATTATAGAAAGCGTCAAAATTACGAGTTGAGAAATAAATAATCGATAATTACCGGGGAGAGCTTACCGTATGCGGAGTGAATGTAAAATTCTTGGGCTTCATAATGTAAGGACCGGCGAATGGTGCAAGTTGATTTATGTCCACAGCAATTCGGAAGGCGGATCATGTGTGAACGGAGAGCCGTGCGAGCTCTCTTTTCGAGGGGCAGGTTCGAATTCGCCGCGCGAAAACGGGTTTGAAATAATTGTGGCGCCGGACATGGACTCGAGTCCCGGTTTTTTAGCGGTGAACTCGGGGGAGACGATGTTGCGGCTTGGAGAAAATTCACATCTATGCGTGGTGTGTCCGGGATTCATCGGAGTGTCCGCGCCCTTGGAGGCACGCCGCCCCATAGCGGCGGGCGTGCTTACTGTAAGCGACAAAGGCTCCAGGGGCGACAGGGTCGATACATCCGGGCCGGCTCTCGTCGATTTGGTGACGGCGATAGGTTCCGATGTAAAAAAGACGGCTATAGTGCCGGACGACAGGGGAGAGATTGCCGCCACTCTGATAGAATGGATCGAGAATGATCGCCTCGACCTCATTCTGACTACCGGAGGCACCGGGCTTTCGGAGCGCGACGTGACGCCGGAGGCGCTGATGGATATTCACGACAGGATCGTTCCGGGCTTCGGAGAGATAATGCGTTCTCACGCGATGTTATACACGCCTCGCGGGTTTCTGTCCCGAAGCGTGGCCGTCGTCCGGGGACATACCCTAATCATCGCGTTCCCGGGGAGCGAGCGCGCGGTTAAGCAGTGTTTCGAGGTTATAGCGCCGGCCTTGAGGCATGGAGTTGCGACTTTGGGCGGATGGGACTCTGAATGTGGAGGGCATTGATATGAGTGGAGAGGCTAGGTGCATCATAATCACCGGACTGTCTGGAGCGGGCAAGAGCACGGCGCTCCGCATACTGGAGGATATTGGGTTTTACGTTGTGGACAACCTGCCTCCTGTGATGCTGCCGTCCCTTATGGAAGTGGTGTCGACAAACGGAGCGGCCCAGTCGTCGGGCGTTGGCGCCGTCGTGGACGCGTGCGGAAAAAGCGCTTCCTGCGATCTCGATTCGGCGGTGACGACTCTTGAGGACAATGGGATCATGACGCGGAGGGTTTTTCTCGACGCGACGGATGAAGCGCTTGTCCGCAGATACGAAACCACGAGACGCCGCCACCCCCTCGGCGAGGGGACGACGATAATGGACGGGATCGCCAGGGAACGCGGCGAACTTACTACGGTCATGGAGAAATCCGATGTGGTGATAGACACGTCCATAATGAACAATACCGAGTTTAGGGAAACGTTTTTGGCGAAGCTGGGCCTTGACGAGTATCCATTCACTGTGATAGTGAGCTCGTTCGGATTTAAAAACGGCATACCGCGCGACTGCGACTATCTCTTCGATATGAGGTTTCTGCCGAACCCAAACTACGTTCCCGATCTAAAAAAACTCTCGGGGCGCGATATAGAGGTGCAGAATTATCTCGACCGTATCCCCGAAAAACAGGTCTTCATGAAACATCTCGTCTCATTTATGGAATTTATACTCAAGCATTATGAGAACACCGGTAAAAAGCAGCTTCATGTCGCCATAGGGTGCACGGGAGGCAGGCATCGTTCCGTCGCCATAGCCGAACAACTTTCCAAGATAATATCTGATACAGGGCTCAGAACAGCGACAAATCACAGAGATATCGATCTGGAGGACAATTGATGCCCGGCCCCATAGTTATCCTGGCGTCCGGTTTTCTAATCGGCTGCGTGCTCACGGCTCTTCTGCCCATCCGAAACAAACTGCGCACAGCGGGCAAGTCATGGAATACGCCGCGGCACAGACGGGATATAATGGGGAACGCCATCGAACAGAGGCTCCTGCACGGCCCTAATTTCGTGTGCATAGGCGGAGGAACCGGGCTTTCGACACTGCTCTCCGGGCTCAAGGGTTTTACGAGAAATATAACGGCCGTGGTCGCGGTCACAGACGAGGGGGGCAGCTCGGGACGCCTCAGACAGGAATGGGGGGTGCTTCCTCCCGGAGACATCAGAAACTGCCTCGTATCGCTTGCGGAGAACGACAACTCGCTGAACCGCATACTCAACTTTCGTTTTGACAGGGGAGAGCTGAACGGGCACAACCTGGGCAATCTCATTCTTCTGGCGGCCTGCGAGCTGACGGGAGATTTCAGCAAAGCCGTCGAGGAGCTCAACAAGCTTCTCGCCATTCGCGGAAGGGTTCTGCCTGTCACTACGGAGACGGTCGTGCTGCACGGCGAGACTGTGGACGGACGCACAGTCAAGGGCGAACTCGAACTGTCGGATAACGGAAGCCTGATGAAACGAATGTGGCTCGAGCCTTCGTCGGCAAAGCCGCTTTCCGACGTGATAGACGCCATATCCGGCGCCGATATGATCGTTCTCGGGCCAGGAAGCCTCTTCACCAGCATCCTTCCCAACCTCCTGCTCGAGGAGGTGACTGTGGCGATCAGAAATTCGCCTATGCCCAAGGTATACGTGGCTAATCTGATGACGCAGAAGAACGAGACGGAGACCATGAATATAACGGCGCACCTCGACTGGATATCGAGCGTACTTGGCGAAATGCCGGACTATATCGTGGTGAACCACACCCCGATACCGGAGGATTATCTTCTGCGCTATCGGGAAAGGGGGGCGGAACCGCTCTACCTGTCGAGAGAGGAGGAGCTGTATCTCGAACGCAACGATTGCGCCATCGTCTCCGCCGATCTTGTGAACATAAAAGACGGAAAATATCTGCGCCATCATTCTCAAAACCTGGCGGAGATTCTGATGAGAATAGCTAGAGATTCCCGCGAGAACAATCTGTTCGAGTAAAGTATCGACATATGGAAAAGATCAACGTCACTCTGTGGGATGAACTGCTGGAACTTGGGGTGGAGGACGCCTCGCCGGAGCTGTCGGGATTTCTGTCGGCGCTGCCCGCGCGTTCGGACGGGGATTTTGTGCGTATCGATACCCGCAGGCTCGTTGTGGCCCGGAGAATGTTGAAGCTGTGCAGGGGCTTGAACGAAGAGCCTTTTAATGGGAAAATGGTTGCGAGGAACGGCTCGCTGGAATTGGATAAGGACAGGGGCAAAGCGATATTCGTGATGAAGCGTGACGAGTACGCAAGGAGGGTATCGGAATTTCGGGGTCTGAAGAAATGGGCCTGGTTTCGCGGCGTATGGGGAAGCTGCGGAGCGATATACCTGCCTCAAAACGGATATCATATGGTTTTACGCATGTCCTCGGGTCTTGTTTGCGGCTCGGGCGTCGTCTCTGTGCTTCGCGCGTCCGGTATCACACCGAGGGTTAGGACGATAAAGGGCAAGGAGGAATACCTGATTCGCGACCTCGAAAGCGTGGTCACATGCATGTCGAGGATAGGACTTGTCAAAACATCTCTTTTGCTGGAAGAGACGGCCGTGATAAGATCGGTGAGAGGGGTCGCGAATAAAATAGTCAACTGCGATTCCGCCAACATCGACAAGAGCCTCACCGCCGCGCGCGCGCAGATGTCGCTGGTCAACGCCCTTGACGAATACGGTTTGTGGCTCTCGCTCTCGCCGGAGCTGGCGGAGCTGGCGCGAACGCGAAGAGCGAACCCGAGCGCTTCTTTGGGCGAGCTTGGACAGATTTTATCGAAACCTGTGAGCAAGAGCACCGTCGAATATAGATGGAGGAAACTGGAATCCATCATCTGGGGAGAGAATAAAAATGAGAAAAAAAGGGGATGATTGTCATGTACCTCGGTAAGGCGGACGTAAACACCTACGACAAGGGCTCCGAACGCGAGTTTCTTGTTTCGAACGGCGCCGGAAGCTACGGTTCTTCCACCGTGATAGGCGCCAACACAAGGAGCGAGCACGGACTTCTGGTGGTTCGTCCAAACGATTCGGAAACGCACACCGTGCTGATAAGCAAACTGGAAGAGACTCTTTACGCCGGCAATAAAAAGTACCAACTTTCCACCAACCGCTACAAAGACCTGATTTATCCGGATGGATTCAGGTATCTGCAGGAATATCAGGGAACTCCGCATCCCGAAATGCTTTTCGTGATCCACAGTATTTTTCTGAAGAAATCCATATTCATGCCGCACAACGGAACATGTACGATCATCAGATACGAGCTTCTCGAATCCCCCGAGACAATCAGCATGGATATACGACCTCTGTTCGCGCACAGGATAAATAACGACGCGTGCGGAGATCAGGCTTCGTCGGATTTCAAATCGCTCGAGGCGTCGGGCGGCATCGTCAACGTCTCCGGGAGGGGTTTTATAAGCCACATTTCGTTCACCGACGGATCGGGCGCCGTTAAATGGTCGGGAAAACCTCTGTGGTTTGAAAATCTCATATATGAGCGCAATAATTTGCCCGACAAGCCGGCGATAGACTCGCTCTGGTCGCCGGGATACGGTTCCGTGAGCCTGAGCAAGGGCGATGTGTTCTATGTTGTGCTTTCCGAGGAACCTCTCTCCTACACGGTGGAAGAGCTGGAAACCCTCATGGACGAGACGATAAAAAGGCAGAATTCCTTCATCGGGGGGGTGTCCCTCAACACGGACAACAGCATGGCGCTCAATATGGCCCAATCCTCCTGTCATCTCGTGGCGGAAAATAAAGGGGCGTCCCCGGCGATTTTTTCCGGATTCCCCTCGGTGCTTCGTCGCGCGAGAGATACGTTCATCTCTCTGCCAGGGCTCACTCTCGCAACGGGACGCTCCGGCGTGGCGAAGGGCATTCTCGAGAGCTGGCTCGATTACGCCGGTAAATGCGGCGGAATCATGCCGTCGTCAATAAACGCCGGAGGCAGCGCGGAGCTGGGAGATATAGACGCCGGCCTGTGGTTCTTCTACGCTGTCATGAAGTACACAACCGCGAGCGGACGCGATTTCGCGCGCGAGCGCTACGG
This sequence comes from Synergistaceae bacterium, assembly GCA_031289955.1. Taxonomy (GTDB): domain Bacteria; phylum Synergistota; class Synergistia; order Synergistales; family Synergistaceae; genus JAIRKI01. Next base: position 5,428 of record JAITOL010000150.1, on the reverse strand, counting down.
CGAACTCCGGAACATACTTGAAAAATATACGGCCCAAGACGCGGATCTGGGCGCTGTGATGGACGCCGAGTCCAAGCTCCTTAAATATTTCAATCTCGAGGGAACTCACAACTGGATGTCCGGCGACGCGGACGGAGAGGTCATCGTAGAGCGCAAAGGATATCTTGTGGAGGTGAACGCCCTCTGGTACAACGCCCTTCGTTTCATGGAGGAGATTGCGCGCGAAGCGGGGGACGGCGACGGCGCTTCGCGGTATGGGGGGCTGGCGAAAGAGGTTTTCAAGTCGTTTGAGGCCACGTTCTGGAACGAGAATACCAGATATCTGTACGATTGGGTCGATCCGTCAGATGGAAAACGCGACGATTCAATACGCCCGAACGCCATATTCTCGGTGTCGCTTCCCCATACTCTCCTTCCGGCGGACAAGGGGAAAATCGTCTTCACTACATGCTGGAACGAACTTTACACGACTTACGGCCTTCGCACTCTCGATCCGCATCAGGAGAAGTTCAAGGGCCGCTCGGAGGGGCGTCCGGATCAGAAAAAGAAGGCGAAATTGCGCGGTATGGCCTGGCCATGGCTTCTGGCGCATTTCATCACCGCCTATATGCGCTTTAACCCGGACAATACCGAGATCGGCTGGCGTTTCATACGCCCGTTCTCGTCTCACCTGCGCAGGGGATGCCTGGGAGGAGTGGCTGAATACTTCGACGGAGTAATGCCCTACAAGCCGCATGGCGACGTATTGAGCGCGATATCGCTTGGCGAACTGCTGCGCGTCATGAACGAGGATCTGATTAAGAATTAGTGCGCGCGTGTGACATTGACCATTTGTGTGTTTTTTGTTAATCTGGTTGGGATGCAGGCAGTAACAAAAATTTCCTATCGGAGAGATCAGTTAATCTGACAGCGAGACATTCAATCAAGGAGGTAATTTCAATGGCAAAAGGCAAAGTGGCGATCAATGGTTTCGGACGCATCGGACGAGTGTTCCTGCGTTCGTATTTCGCAAAGGGCGGACACGATTTCGACGTGGTGGCGGTCAACGACCTGACCCCTCCGGATGTTTTGGAGTATCTTCTGAAATACGACTCGGTCTTTCACCGCTTCCCAGGGACCGTCGAGCTTGCGGGCGACATATTGAACGTGAACGGGCACAAGATAAAAGCCACGGCCGAGCCGGATCCAACGAAGCTGCCGTGGAAGGATCTCGGCGTCGACATAGTTATAGAGAGCACGGGACGTTTTACGGACGCCCTGAAGGCGAAGGCTCATATCGAGGCAGGAGCAAAGAAGGTCATAATCTCCGCCCCCGCCACGAATCAGGATGTCACGATAGTCCTGGGCGTCAACGACAACGATTACGACCCGAAGAAGCACAACATCATCTCGAACGCGTCCTGCACGACGAACTGCCTCGCTCCCGTAGTCAAGGCTATCGATGAGACGTTCGGCATCGTCAAAGGACTCATGAACACAATTCACTCATACACGAACGACCAGGTGACGCTGGACTTTCCCCCGAAGAAGGGGCTCAGCGCCATTACGCGCGGCAGGGCGGCGGCGCTTTCCATAATTCCCACGAGCACCGGAGCGGCCAAGGCTATAGCCGAAGTCATTCCGCACCTCAAGGGCAAATTGAGCGGTTTCGCGCTTCGCGTTCCGACGCCGAACGTCTCTGTGGTCGACCTCACGGCTGAATTGAAAAAACCCGCCACAAAGGAAGAGCTCAACGAAGCGGTGAAGAAATACGCCGAAGGTCCTCTGAAGGGCATACTCGGTTACGAGACCGACGACCTGGTGTCGATGGATTTCCTGGGCGACTTCCATTCGTCCATATTCGCCCCGAAGCACACCACGGTGATCGACAATATGGTGAAGGTGTTGTCATGGTACGATAACGAGTGGGGTTACAGCACGAGGGTTGCCGATCTCATCGACCTCATGATAAAAAAGGGGTTGTAAACTTTGAAACTGAAGACATTCTCGCCCAAGGACATAGCGGGTAAGAAGGTTCTTGTCCGGGTCGACTTCAACGTGCCCCTGTCGGGCGACGGCCATGTGTCCGACGCCACCAGGATAAACGCGCATGTGCCGCTTATAAAGGAGCTTTCAGCGGCGGGCGCAAAAATAGCGTTGTGTTCTCATCTTGGCAGGCCGAAGGGCCAGGTCAACGCAAAATACTCCCTCAAGCCGGTGGCAGATGAATTGTCCAAAACAATCGGCACTTCTGTGGCGTTTGCCTCGGATTGTATAGGCTCGGACGTTCCGTCCGCGGTATCCTCCCTCCCAAAGGGTGGGATCGTCGTCCTCGAAAACCTCCGTTTCTACGCGGAGGAGGAGAAGAACGACGCCGAGTTCGCGCGCAAACTGGCGTCTCCTTTCGAGGTGTTCATAATGGACGCCTTCAGCGCGTCTCACAGGGCACACGCCTCCACGAGGGCAATAGTCGATTTCCTGCCGTCCTTCGCGGGGCCGCTTCTGATCCGCGAGATAGAGATGCTGGGCGCCACGCGCGACAATCCGAAACATCCCTTTGTGCTCATATTGGGCGGGGCGAAGGTTTCAGACAAAATCAACGTCATCGAGAATATGATCGCGAAGGTGGACGCCATAATAATCGGCGGAGGAATGGCGTTTACGTTCCTCAAAGCGAAGGGTTACGAGATAGGTCACTCTCTTTGCGAGGCCGAAAAACTCGACTTCGCCCGCGAGATGGAGGATCGCGCGAAGGCGTCTGGCGTCGAGATCATACTTCCCTCCGACATCGTGGCGGCCTCGGAAGTCTCGCCCGACGCCGCGGTTAAAATTGTGTCCTCTGAGGATATGCCCTCCGATCTTATGGGGCTCGATATCGGCCCCGAGTCGATAAAGGCGTTCAGCGAGGCGATAGGACACGCCAAAACGGTTCTGTGGAACGGGCCCATGGGCGTATTCGAGATGTTTCCCTTTGCCGCCGGAACGAAGGCGGTGGGGGATGCGCTCGCTAAAATCACGAAGTCCGGAGCGATGACGGTCGTCGGCGGGGGAGATTCGGCCGCGGCGATCGCCCAGTTCGGGCTTGAAAAAGAAGTTTCGCACGTATCGACCGGAGGCGGCGCTTCCCTCGAATTCTTCGAGGGCAAGATGCTTCCCGGCGTCGAACCGTACGTTCTCTAGCGGGGTATCGACATGCGCGCGAAAATGATAGCCGGCAACTGGAAGATGAACAATGGGATGGCCGCCACGGCTGATTTTATAAGCGGCCTGGAGAAATGGTTCGCGGAAGGCGAGGGTCAAAAAGCGGCTCGCGCTGTAAAGAGCGGACGGGTGGAGGTTGTGCTGGCGCCGCCTTTTACCTTGATCGCGTCGGCTGTTTCCGCGAAAAAATCGGATCTTATTCAGATAGCCGCCCAGAATGTGTATCACAAACAAAAGGGCGCGTTTACCGGCGAAGTATCCCTGTCGATGCTGGAGGAGGCCGGCTGTAAATACGCCATAATAGGCCACAGTGAGCGCCGGCATGTGTTCGGCGAATCGAACGAGGAGCTCGAGAAAAAACTCATCGCGACGCTGGAATCCCGCGTGCTTCCGATATTCTGTGTCGGAGAGCTGCTCGATGAGCGCAACTCCGGCAGCATGAAGCACGTTCTGACGACGCAGCTCGAATCCGCTTGGCGCTCTCTCACGAGCGACATCCTGGCCGATATGGTCGTCATTGCCTACGAGCCCGTATGGGCGATAGGTACGGGGCAAACCGCGTCCGACGCCGACGCGGAGGAAGCGTGCGACTATATCCGCACACTGGCTTGCGACAAGTTTGGAATAGCTGCGAGCGATTCATTGCGGATATTGTACGGAGGCTCAGTGAAACCGGAAAACAGCAGGTCATTGCTCTCCCAGAGCAATATTGACGGGCTGTTGATAGGCGGGGCGTCTTTGGATTTGGATTCTTTCGAGAAAATAATAGAGACGTCGCTTTAAAATAACAAACCGAATACAATGTTTAGTAAGGCCGCCAGCACGATGGCGGCCTTTATTTTTGGGGGTAGCGTCATCGACTAATAAGGTTTATTAAGCAATTTCCCTTTTTATATATAGTTGTTTATACTTAAAAAGATTTTATATTAGAATGATATAATTCCAACAAGCCAGAGAAAAAAGGCTATTTTAGCTCAAATGAAAGACATGCCTAAATTTTAAAGGTATGTCCGCACAATCATCATGCATATCGACTGAAAAGGAGAGATTCGATTGGAGAATTTGATCATAAGAGCGTCTTTGTATCAGGATATCGCGCCGTTATGCGATAATATGCTCATGGAGGACAAGGCTGAGTTTAGAGCGCATGGTTATACGGAGGAAGATCTGCCGAAGATAATCGCCGACAGCATATCCGATAAAAAGTGTTTCACCGCCGCGTCCGAGACTGGAGAACTGTTATGTATGTTCGGCATGAAGGACACAATTGAGACGTGCTGCGTCAAATTGGACAGATTTAATAAAGTTCTGCTTTATATGCCCATTTGGTTTATCGGAACGACGAGGCTCGGAAAATATCACGACGTTTTTATAGATAAATTCAAACACAGCATCGAAGAGCTGCAGAATCTGACATTCGGATTGCCGCTCGGAAACTGGCTCGGCGCCGACAATTCATATCGTGCGTCATGCTTGCATTGGCTCGGTTTTGAATTTGTAAAACACGAACAAGTAAATAATGTTCCATTGATGTTTTACGCCAGAAATCCATCCGCTAATCCGACATAAGATTTATTATAAGACATTTTTAAAAACCATCCCCCTCCTATAAATCAGCAAATCCATTAAAACTCAGACGACGCCCGATATTACTCGGCGTCGTCTGAGTTTGCGCAATTTACAGGTAATATTCGAGCGACAAGGAAGATTCCGCGAAAAAATGCGTGTATATCTTCTTTCGAATCTCCATAAAACGGACGCTGCTGCGATCCCTGGGTCTCGTAATATCCACATCCAGGATATTTTTGACGCTGCCGGGCCTGTCCGACATCACCATGATCCTGTCGCTCAGAAATATCGCTTCGTCCACATCGTGCGTCACGAGGATCATTGTCGATTTTCCGGCGTTCCAAATGCGCAGGATCTCGTTCTGCATTTGTATCCTGGTCAAAGCGTCCAGAGCTCCGAAGGGTTCGTCCAATAGCAATACCCCTGGTTGATTTATGAGGGCGCGGGCGATGCTGACTCTTTGCTGCATACCGCCGGAGAGCTGCCTGGGATAGGCGTTCTCGAAGCCCTTCAACCCCACTAGTTCGACGTGCTGCTTCACGAGTTCTTTTCTGTGCGCTTTATCGAGGTTTTGGTGTATGCCGAAAGCGATATTCGCTTCCGCGGAAAGCCATGGAAACAGCCTGGATTCCTGAAATATGACCCCGGTTTTGACGCTCGGCCGCTCGACCTTTCTTCC
>JAITOL010000113.1 GCA_031289955.1 Synergistaceae bacterium | reverse complement strand
CAAAAATTCTTTATAATTTGATCCAACAGACCCCGTTGCCACGCGACGTAAGCAACAACTTTACAAACACAGTAGTCACCGTATCCCCGGCAAAGCCGGGGGCTTGATTTTGTGAACCGCTCAAAGCGGTCTAAAACCTTGAGCCGCTAAAGCGGCTAATCTAACCTCTTATGCTGGAGCAAGCGAAACTGTTCCTCGCAGTATTTTACGAGCGCCTTCAGTTCAGCGACCTCTTTCTCTAATTCCGCAAGGCTTTTCTTTAGGATTTTTGTTTCTATAACGGCATTCCCTATGGATAAAACAATATCATAAAATGCCCATAAAGTCCAATAATATCAAGATCTTACGGGCATTTCACGGATGAACATTTTTCATGTTTATACTGATATTACAAGTAGGACGGAGCTATTCTGAGCAAAATACTTTATGATGAGAAAAAACAGCCACCGCCCCTAGCAGAAATTTTAGCAATCCATAAACAAAAACAGTTGACATCTGTCGAGGACAGGTTGTATCATCGCGTTGTTAAACATAGTAATTATATATGAATTATGATTATATACATAACGAGTTAAGCGAATTATTCTCATACCAGCTCTGGAGGTCGTAACAGATGCGCATTCTCGATCTTATTGGAAACACGCCTTTGCTGGACCTCTCCAACATTGCGGCAGAGGTTCCCGGGGTCAGGCTTGCGGCGAAGGCGGAATTTTTCAACCCGAGCGGTTCCGTGAAAGACAGGGCGGCCAAAGCGATGATAGAGTGCGGGATAAAGAGCGGCGCGCTTTCCGCTGGCAGGATGATAATAGACGCCACCAGCGGGAACACGGGCATCGCCTATGCGATGATAGGGGCGGCCCTCGGTTGGCCGGTGAAGCTTTATATGCCGCAAAACGCGAGCTCGGAGCGGAAACGGATAATACGCAGCTACGGCGCGGAAATCGTCGAGACCAGTCCGCTCGACGGCTCAGACGGCGCGTTCCTAGCGGCGAAGGACGAGGTCGCGTCGCACTCCGGGCGTTATTTTTACCCCGACCAGTACAACAATCCGGAAAATCCCAAAGCGCATTACGAGACGACCGGGGTCGAGATATGGAACCAATCTGAGGGTAAAATTACGCATTTCATCACCGGAATGGGCACGTCCGGCACATTCATGGGTGTTTCGCGCAGACTCAGGGATTTCAGCGAGGCGATAAAAATAATCGCACTGCAGCCGAGCTCGCCGTTTCACGGGATAGAGGGGACCAAGCACATGGGTTCCACCATAAAACCGGGGATATACGACGAAAGCGCCGCCGACTGCGTTATCGAGGTCACGACGGAGGACGCTTACAAGATGACGCGGCGCCTCGCCCGCGAGGAGGGCGTCTTTGTCGGCGTCAGCTCGGGCGCTAACGTCTCGGCGGCTTTGGCGCTGGCGAGAACGCTGCCGGAGGGGGCGTTCGTCGTGACGGTGTTGTGCGACCATGGTACACGCTACCTCTCGGACGAATTCTGGGAGGAACTATGATCGTCCTGCCCGATTCGGCGTCGATGGCGATTATGTCCGAGGGCGCGCGCGTCTATCCGAACGAATGCTGCGGAGCTCTGCTCGGCACGGCTGACGGGTCCGGTGGGCGGGTCGTCTCGGAAATACTGCCCATTCACAACGGGCGTGAGGCGGAAGAACAGTTTCACCGTTTCGTAATAGGGCCGGATGATTTTATGGCCTCGGAAAAGACCGCACGTGCTCGGGGACTCGACGTGATCGGTTTTTACCACTCCCACCCCGATCATCCGGCCATCCCGTCAGATTACGACCGCGAGCACGCTCTGCCGTGGTATTCTTACGTGATAGTGGCGGTGGAGTCCGGCGTGGCGGGGGATTTGACGAGCTGGATACTGGACTGCGACCGCTCTCGATTTCTGAAGGAATTGTGACTCTATGCAGAGGAGGGGATTTTAATGCCGATTACAATACAAATTCCAACGGCGCTGCGGGTTTTCACTGACAGAAAGTCGGAAGTGCGGGCAAACGGCGCGACCGTCGCGGGGGCTATTGCGGACTTCGCCGCTTCATACCCCGACATAAGGCAGCACCTGTACGACGAGGACGGGACATTGCGCTCATTCATCAATATCTATCTCGGTGACACGAATGTTAAAAATCTGGGCGGACTCGACACTCCATTGAAGGATGGAGATACTCTGATGCTCGTCCCGGCAATCGCGGGAGGTTCGTGCCCGCGATGAGCGTCATCCCAGACGAGCGTACGCGCGACCTGTCGAACGACGAAATATCGCGCTACAGCCGTCATCTGTTGCTGCCAGAGGTTGGCATAGAGGGGCAGAAACGCCTTGCTGCGTCACGTGTGCTCATAGTCGGTACAGGCGGACTGGGCGCGCCGCTCGCGCTCTATCTTGCGGCGGCGGGGGTCGGAACGCTCGGCGTCGTAGATTTCGATTTCGTCGAGGCGTCAAACCTTCAGCGGCAGATAATACACAGCAACAGGGACATCGACAGGCCGAAGACCGCGTCCGCGAAGGACAGGATCAAGGGGCTGAACCCCGGAGTTGAGGTCGTAGTCCATAACACGCGCCTCACGAGCGAGAACGCGCTCGACATCTTCGCCGGCTACGACCTTGTCGCGGACGGCACTGACAACTACCAGACGCGCTATCTTGTAAACGATGCCTGCGTGCTGCTCGGTATTCCTAACGTCTACGGATCCATATACCAGTTCGAGGGTCAGGCTAGCGTATTCTACGCCAAAGAGGGCCCCTGCTACAGATGTCTTTACCCGTCACCTCCGCCTCCTGGGCTGGTTCCTTCATGCGCTGAAGGCGGCGTGCTGGGCGTCCTGCCGGGAATCGTGGGCACGATACAGGCGTGCGAGGCCATAAAACTGATCGTCGGAGGCGCGGACAGTCTGATCGGCAGGCTTCTGCTGCTCGACGCCTGGAGCATGAAATTTCGCGAGCTTAGGATAGAGCGCGACCCGAATTGCCCCATATGCGGAGCGTCGCCGACTATACGCGGGCTGATAGATTACGAGCAGTTCTGCGGTATCGGGCTCCCGTCAGACGAGGCCCCGATAGAGACCATCACCGCCGTCGAGTTGAAAGAGCGGCTTGACAGGGGCGACAGACTCCAATTGATCGACATCAGGGAGTCTCACGAACGGGCCATCGTCAAATTTCCGGGCGCGAAATACATCCCGTTGGGTCAGATGGCGCGCCGCGTAGACGAGTTCGACCCATCCGCCGACGCGGTGTTTCTCTGCAAAATAGGGCAGCGGAGCGTGTTCGCCATAAGGGCGCTGCGCGACGCCGGCTACGATGGACGCCTCATAAACTTGAAGGACGGCGTGAACGCCTGGGCTCGCGACGTGGATAAAAGTCTGCCTCAATATTGAAAACTCGACGGAGGAACAGGGATGCCAGCTAAAAATTTTAATATTTAATGATTATACGAACAAAGTTTATATTTTTTATTTTAATTACGGTTTTTATAAAAACTATTTGCTGATATAATGTAAATAGTTAAAAAATAAAAAAGACAGGGGAGATAACAATGTCAGACATACCGATCAACGCGCTGACTAAAGAAGCCGCGTATCAATTGGCAAACGTCACCAAAACCGCTCCGCAGTATGGGGCGCTGACCCCGAGGTGGCTCACGAAGGTGCTGGAGTTCAAAGGACTGGAGGCGGGCATCTATCGCGTAAACAGGGTGGTCGAGGGGGAGACTCCGCTCGATATATTGTGCAGCCAGGACCCGAATAAAGCGGCCATTCCTCAGGGCTATATCGAATACGAGAAGAAACCGCGCGAGATTCAACTGAACTCGATTTCCACGATAATAAACGTCGACACGAAAATATCCGACGTCTACAGCTCTCCCTACGACCAAATCGGCGAACAGATAGCGCTCGCCGTCGAGAGCCTGAAGGAGCGTCAGGAGAGCCAGATAATAAACAACGACAGCTACGGATTGCTGAAAAACACGGCGGATTCGCAGCGGGTCGAGACGCGCGCGGGACGCCCGATGCCGGATGACCTCGATGAGCTGATAACGAAAGTGTGGAAGGACCCGTCGTTCTTCCTCGCGCACCCGAGGGCAGTCGCGGCGTTCGAGCGCGAATGCACGAGAAGAGGAGTGCCTCCGGTGACGACGGGCATTGCCGGCGGAAACTTCATCACGTGGCGCGGCTTCCCGATAATACCGACCGACAAACTGTTTGTAGACGGCCAGAAGAACCCCAAGGGGAAGGCCGGGAAAACGAATATACTCCTCGTCCGCACCGGCGAGGCGAAGCGCGGTGTTATCGGCCTCTACCAGACCGGGCTTCCCAACGAGCAGTCACGCGGTCTGTCCGTGCGTTTTCGCGGCATAGACGACAACGGAGTCGCCTCGTACCTGCTCTCCCTCTACTGCTCGGTGGCGATCCTGGCCGATGACGCCGTCGCGGTCCTGGAGGATGTAGAGGTCGGTGACTACTATGACTACACCAAGATCTGAGGATTACGCTCAGTTTGCCAATAGATACCAAGAGGGGCTTAGCGGCGAACGGGAAATCGCGGCCATAGCCGCGCGTTATTTTCCGGAGTTCGGCAATGCCGGGGCTTCCGATGTAGTTTATAAGCCGGTGGTGACGCCGGTCGGAGACACGGCGGTGAAAACCGTCGAAGCGTCCGCGGACAACGCCCGGACTTCTGGGCTGTATGTGGGCGAGGTCCCGCTCGAACGTGTACGGGCAGATTTCCCGATACTCTCAGAGCGGGTGAACGGGCGTCCCGTGGTGTGGCTGGACAACGCCGCGACGACGCAGCGCCCAAATCAGGTAATAGACCGCATTTCGTACTACTACAGGCATGAAAATTCCAACGTTCACAGGGGGGCGCACACGCTCGCTGCTCGTTCCACAGACGCCTACGAGGCGTCACGTGAAAAAATAGCCCGTTTCATCGGCGCGCCGTCGCCGAAGAACATAGTGTTTATGCGCGGTACGACGGAGGGGCTGAACCTCGTCGCCAACGCCTACGCGAAGCCCCTGCTGCGGCCCGGAGATGAAATAATCCTGACGCTGCTGGAGCACCACGCCAACATAGTCCCCTGGCAGCTCATAGCCGAGGAGACCGGAGCGGCCATCAGGGTGGCGCCTGTCGACGACAGCGGCCAGATAATACTGTCCGAGTACGCGAGGCTCTTCAACTCCAGAACCCGTTTCGTGTCGATGACGCAGGTCTCGAACGCGCTCGGTACTGTCGCGCCAGTACAGGAGATGATCGCCATCGCTCACGGCTTCGGCGTGAGAGCGTGTGTCGACGGGGCGCAGAGTGTATCGCACATGCCGGTGAATGTGAATGCGCTCGACGCCGATTTTTTTGTATTTTCAGGGCACAAGATTTTCGGCCCCACCGGGATAGGCGCGTTGTACGGCAAGGATGATGTTTTGGAGTCCGCCCGCCCATGGCAGGGAGGTGGCAACATGATAGCCGACGTCACCTTCGAGAGGACGAGATATCAGGCGCCGCCCCAAAAGTTCGAGGCCGGTACCGGCAATATAGCGGACGCCGTCGGACTGGGCGCGGCGATCGACTACGTCTCATCCATCGGTATGGCCAACATCGCCGCCTACGAGCGCGAGTTGCTCGACTACGGGATAAGGGAGTTGTCGGCAATTCCAGGCATCACGCTCGTCGGGACCGCCGCCGATAGGGCGAGCGTGTTGTCGTTTGTACTGGAGGGATACGACAACGAGCGTGTCGGCAAATATCTCGACGAGACAGCAGGAATTGCCGTCCGCGCCGGTCATCACTGCGCGCAACCGATACTGCGGCACTTCGGCTACGAGGGCACGGTTCGTCCGTCTCTGGCATTCTATAACACTCCGTCCGAAATAGAGCTCCTGGCTCGCTCTCTGCTCGAACTGACCAGAAAAATTTAAAACCGTTTCCGCTTGATGGGGGCATCATTGTGACAGTTCACGAAAATCTCAGCATAAGGCAATTGACCGACGCGATTCTGGAGAGTTACGAGGCGGAAAGCGTAATAATAAAGGTGGAGGCGATGGACCAGATCAACAGCGCCGTCGTCGCTGGAATAGTCGAAAACCTGCGGATGCTGATTTTCGCCGGATTTTTCGGCCAAAAGAAGCTGAAGAGAGATTCGATAGAGTATTACGTTGGCGATTTGCTTGAAAATCTTGTCTACCACCTGCAAAAACAGATAACGCGAGCGCTGTTGAACGTGACGGAGGACGAGCTGAAAGAGGAACAAGAAGCCGAACGCATGGCGCACGAGTTCCTGAGCCGCGTACCAAAAATTCGCCGGCTTCTGGCAACCGACGTCGAAGCTTTTTTCGACGGCGACCCTGCGGCGTTCAACACGGACGAGATAATCTGGTCGTATCCCGGCATCTACGCGATTATGGTGTACCGGGTAGCCCACGAGCTATATCTGCTGGGCGTGCCGCTGATACCGCGCATGATGACCGAGAGCGCTCATGGAAAGACCGGCATCGACATTCATCCCGGCGCGACAGTGGGACATCATTTTTTCGTGGACCACGGCACTGGCATAGTGATCGGCGAGACGACGATCATAGGCAACCATGTCAAAATCTACCAGGGCGTTACATTGGGCGCGCTGTCGACGCGCGGCGGTCAGGTTTTAAAAGGCGTGAAGCGGCACCCGACCATTGAGGATCACGTGACTATATACTCCGGCGCTTCTATATTGGGCGGGACGACGGTGATTGGCGAGGGCGTTGTGATAGGATCCAACGCTTTCATCACAAAGAGCGTGCCCGAGAAGACGCGGGTCAGCGTCAAAAACCCTGAGCTGCAGTTCAAAGACGACGACACGACCCGCAGCGTGGAGTTCAGCCAGGGGGAGTTCTGGGATTATGTGATATGAGGACTGCTGATTGAGCGGACAGATGTAACGTGAAGCAAAAACAATTTGGCAAGGAGTGTCTGCGAAGCTCGGGTTTCGACGATTGGGAGGAATAATGCGGATGCGGGCTTTATCGGACAGGACAAGGACATTTACGGACTCGGTTATCAGACGCATGACGCGCGTCTCATTGAAGTACGGCGCAATAAACCTATCTCAGGGGTTTCCTGATTTCAACCCACCGGAGGCAATCCTGTCACGGTTGGCGGAGGTGACGCGCGAGGACTATCACCAATACTCCATAACGTGTGGGGCGCGGAATTTCCGCGAAGCCCTGGCAGAGAAGCAGTCAAGGCTGATGGGCCAAACAATTTCTCCCGAGGATGAGATAGTCGTCACCTGCGGCAGCACGGAGGCCATGATGGTCGCGATGATCACTGTGACCAATCCCGGCGACTCTGTGATAATATTTTCGCCGTTTTACGAAAACTACGGAGCCGACGCCATATTGTCCGGCGCCGTCCCCATCTACGTTCCGCTCTACCCGCCAGATTTCCGGTTCAGGGTTGATGAGCTGGAGGCCGCGTTCAGAAAAAGCCCTAAAGCTCTTATACTCTGCAACCCGTCGAATCCGAGCGGCAAGGTGTTCACGTTGGAGGAACTGGAGACAATAGCGGATCTGGCTGAAAAGTACGACGTATATATAATTACCGACGAAGTATACGAGCACATCGTATACGAGCCGAACAAGCACGTTTATTTCGCTTCCCTGCCCGGTATGTTCGAGCGAACCTTGTCATGCAGCTCGCTGTCCAAGACATACTCGATGACCGGCTGGCGGCTCGGCTACGTCATAGCGCCAGGCCAAATAATAGATACGGCCCGCAAGGTACACGACTTCCTGACGGTGGGAGCGGCGGCGCCGCTGCAGGAGGCCGCTGTCGTCGGTTTGCGTTTCGGCGAGGATTATTATTCCGATCTGCTTCGCACATACACAGAGAAACGCGACCTCTTCATGAAAGGGCTGGAGAATATCGGAATATCCTATACAAAACCAGACGGGGCTTACTACATAATGCTCGACATATCGAAGTTCGGCTACGAAAGCGACGTCCAATTCTGCGAGGATTTAGCGGCGATGGTTGGCATCGGCGCAGTGCCGGGTTCGAGCTTCTTTCGAGAGGAAGTTAACCACCTTATACGCCTTCATTTCGCGAAAAAGAACGAGACACTGTGCGAAGCATTGAACAGACTCGAGCATATCTGGACGAAAATAGAACCCCACGCGCCGCGAGGGATCGCTCATTTATCCTCAGCCGATTGCTCGATCAACGCAGCGCCGTCCATTCTCCTAAATAGCGGCGGGAGAAAGACAGAGGACGGTTTCATGACTCGTGCGGTGCATGCCGGTAATGACATAGACGCAGAGACCGGGGCCATTCGAAGGCCAATCACGATGGCAAATAGCTACACCTTGCCATACGATCCGTCCGGCCTGAACTGGAGCAGCGCGGATGGCAATATTTACACCAGAAACGGCGGGGCGAATCAGAGGTACCTGCAAGAAAAAATAGCCTCGCTTGAAGGCGCGGAGGACTGCGTTGTGCTGGCGTCCGGAGTGGCAGCGCTGTCTGGGGTATTCTTCGCGTTTCTGAATAGCGGGGACCACGCCGTAGTCTCCGACAGCACCTACATAGCGGCGTATCGCCTGTTGCACGAGCTGCTGCCTGGGAAATACGGCGTGCGGTCGGCGCTGGTTGACAGCTCCGACCCGGAGAACGTGCGGGCGGCTCTCAGGCCCGAGACGAAATTAATCCATATCGAAACTCCGGCCAATCCGACGCTCAAGGTCAGCGACATTCAGGCAATAGCAGAAATCGCTCACGAGGTTGGCGCGATTTTATCTGTGGACAACACATTCGCATCGCCATACAACCAGAAGCCTTTGAATCTGGGCGCCGATCTCTGTGTGGAGAGCCTGACGAAATACATAAACGGCCACGGGGACGCGATGGGCGGCGCCGTAGCCGGGCCTCACTCCCTTATCGACAGGATAAGAGCCGAGGCGATGGTGAACCTAGGCGGGGCAATAAGCCCGTTCAACGCGTGGCTCATAATGCGCGGCGCCGTAACACTGCCCCTTCGTATGGAACATCACAACAAAAGCGCTCTCTCCGTCGCCAGGTTCCTCGAATCCAACACGGCGGTCAGATTCGTGAGCTATCCCGGACTCGAATCACACTTTGGGCACGGAGTCGCGAAGAAACAGATGAACAACCGTTTCGGCGGTGTCATGGCGTTCGGCCTACGGGCGGATCACGACGCGCACAACCGTTTCGTGAGCCATCTGAGGGTCATAACCTCCGCCGTATCTCTAGGGCACGATGAAAGCCTCATAGTGTTCCTCGGCGAGAACGACGAGCGTCAGCATCTATACCCGAAAGAATTCCACGAAGGTTTTTTTCGCTTGAGCATAGGACTCGAGGATACAAACGACATAATAAACGACATAAAACGGGCACTCGAAAAGAGCGAGCTGCGATAAGAATATGGGATCAGTCAATATGGAATTTCAATGCATAAAATACAGTCAGCA
>JAITOL010000060.1 GCA_031289955.1 Synergistaceae bacterium | reverse complement strand
GGCCCACCGGGTGGCTCACTTTTCGGCGCCGATGGTGGCTCTCTTTTGGATGCCTCTTGACAAATAGAAAAGAAACTTGCCGACCGGCATCTGCTGCCTGAGGAAGGGCGTAATCACACGCTGGTGCTTTATGACATATCGAGCAGTTCGTATTACGGAGAACACTGCCCGCTGGTGCAACGGGGTTACAGTCGTGACGACGCGAAACTGCCGCAGATCGTGTATGGGGTGGTGACCAACAGGGAAGGTTGCCCGATATCGGTGGACGTATACGAAGGGAACACTGCGGACTCGGCGACGGTTATGGGTCAGGTGGAAAAGCTGCGGGACCATTTCGGAATAGACAGGGTGGTGCTGGTCGGAGACCGTGGAATGCTGACCAGCACGAAGATAGGGAAATTGAAGGAGCTGGAGGGTCTGGGATGGGTGAGCGCACTGCGCTCGCCGCAGATCAGGAAGGTACTGGCCGAACCGAATCATCAGCTGGGCCTGTTCGATGAAAGCGGCCTGATGGAGATCGAGAGCGTGGAGTTTCCGGGGGAACGTCTCGTGGCGTGCCTGAATCCGGTGTTGCGTGAGCGCCGCCGTCATGAGCGGGAGAAACTGCTGCAAAAAACGGAAGAGGGGCTGTCAAAGATCGTTCAGGAGGCGGGTCGAAGGAAAAAGAAGCCGCTGAGCGACGTGGAGCTCGGAGATAAAAGCGGACGCATACTGGATAAATACAAGATGCGCAAACATTTCGAGATCAAGATAGAGGGAGGACGTCTGGAATACGCCAGACGCGAGGAGAACATCCTGGAAGAGGAAAAGCTGGATGGGATTTATGTGCTGCGAACGAGCGAGTCGTCGACAGACCTGAAGACGACAGAGGTGGTGAGGACGTATAAGAGCCTGTCGCAGGTGGAAGAAGCGTTTCGCTGCATTAAGGGAATAGATTTGAGTATCCGTCCGATTCATCATCATCTGGAAACGCGGGTGCGGGCGCATGTATTTGACACGCGGAAGCAGCCCTCTATATGCTACAGGCTTCCATTTCCCAGTTTATCGAACCCTTCTCCCCAGACACGGGGCATTATCGCGGAAGTCGGGAAAAACAATAGGACTTGAACGGTTACCACCTTTTGGGGTTCTTACGCTACAATAACTCCTAAATTGATTTATTATGGAGGTCTTTCAATAATACTATGGACAGAGTTTACAACTTTGCCGCTGGACCGGCTGTTTTACCGCTGGAGGTTTTGCTCCGGATTCAAAAAGATTTTCCAGTCTACCAGAATACCGGCATGTCCGTCCTGGAAATGAGCCATCGATCTGCAATGTTCGAGGAGATCGCCGCGCAAGCAGAAGCGCTTTTCCGTGAACTTTTGAATATCCCTGACAATTATTGCGTTCTTTTCGTTCAGGGGGGCGCGACGATGCAATTTTCCATGGTTCCCCTGAATCTCATGCGCCGTTCCAAGAAGGCGAACTACGTCGTGACAGGGGAGTTTGCCCAAAAGGCTGCTCAAGAGGCCCAAAAATTCGGCAGCGCCACCGTAACCGCGTCCTCCGCGGATCGGCAATACGCTTACATCCCAAATCTGAGCATGTCGTCGTTCGATCATGACGCGGACTACGTTCATATTACGCTCAACAACACGATATACGGCACGCGTTTTCCCTCACTACCCGATACCGGAGAGATTCCGCTCGTGGCGGATATGAGTTCCTGTATTCTCTCCGAGGTCGTGGATGTTTCCCGGTTCGGTCTGATATATGCCGGAGCGCAGAAAAACATCGGTCCGTCCGGCCTATGCCTGGTCGCCATCCGTAAGGACCTGGTCGGTTTCGCGCCTGCTTCGGCTCCTGTTTTACTGGATTACCGAACTTATGCCGACCATGCTTCGCTCTACAACACTCCGCCGACCTTCGCGATCTACGTCGCCAAATTGCTGTTTGAGTGGCTCAAAAGCAAAGGCGGAGTGGAGGGCATCGAGACGGTCAATCGAGAAAAAGCCGCGATCCTTTACGACTTCCTTGACGAATCTTCGCTGTTTCAAGGCACGGCAGACCGGGAGTTTCGCTCTTTTATGAACGCGACCTTCGTCTTGCTGAACGAAAACCTGACGGCCGCGTTTTTATCCGAAGCGTCTGCTGCGGGATTCGTCAACTTGAAAGGGCATAGGGCTGTCGGCGGGATTCGCGCCAGTCTCTACAACGCTATGCCCGTCGAAGGCATCGTCTCCCTGGTAGATTTTATGAAGCGCTTCGAAGCCGCACACAAAAGCCGCTAAAATCACTTTAGCAGAACGGATCTGAAATCATGTTCGATATTTTGACTTTGAACCACATCTCTCGACACGGCCTGGAGGAACTTTCTCCTTCCGTTTTTTCCGTCTCGGACAGTACGGCCAGCCCAGCTGGCATCTTGGTTCGAAGCGCGTCCATGCTGGATATGACGATCAACGACGGGCTGCTGGTCATCGCCCGCGCGGGAGTGGGATACAACAACATACCCGTCGCGCGCTGTTCCGAAGCGGGCGTTGTGGTTTTCAATACGCCTGGAGCCAACGCCAACGCGGTCAAGGAACTGACCTTGACGGGGCTCTTGCTCTCTTCCCGAAAAATCGTGGAGAGCGTCAAGTGGGCTAAAACTTTGAAAGGCGCGTCCAATGTGGCCGCCCTTGTCGAAAAAGGCAAGACGAACTTCGCCGGCCCCGAGCTGTCGGGCAAGACGCTGGGCGTCGTCGGCCTGGGCGCGGTGGGTATTCTGGTCGCTAACGCCTGTGAAGTGCTGGGGATGGCCGTCATTGGTTACGATCCTTATGTAACGGTCGAATCAGCGTGGGCCTTGTCTCGCAATGTCATCCGCGCCGTCGGCCTTGAAGAACTGCTCCGCCGCAGCGATTACATTACTGTGCACATCCCCTTGGTCGACGCGACTCGAGGTTTATTCAATGCAGCGACGCTAGCCCAGATGAAAGAAAATGCGCGCCTGCTGAATTTCTCACGCGGCGAAATCGTGGACGACGCGGCTGTACTTCACGCATTGAAAACCGGTCGCCTGGCCCGCTACGTCACGGATTTTCCATCGGACGAGCTCCTGGACTCTGAAGGAGTGGTGACGTTTCCTCACCTTGGAGCCTCCACACCGGAAGCCGAGGACAACTGCGCGGTCATGGCCGCCCGTCAGCTCAAGAATTACCTCGAGAACGGCAACATCAAAAATTCGGTCAACTTTCCCGCCTGCGATCTCGGCCCAGTCTCGGGATGCCGCATAACCGTCGTCAATCACAATATCCCTAACGTCGTCGGTCCCATCACGAGCGTGCTCGCGAAAGCGGGCATGAACATTGCCCATATGCTGAATAAAAGCAAGGGCAATTACGCCTATAACATTATCGACGTAGATAATGCCTGTTCCGAAACGACATTGAGCGAGATCGCGGAGGTGAACGGAGTCATCAAGGTCAGGATGATCGAGAGAAAAGAGTGATGAAAAGTAATTTCTTGCCTATAGACCTGGGGCGGCCGAATTCCTTTATTTTTGATTTCGATTCGACGATCGTCACGATCGAAACCTTGGATACGCTGATCAAGAAGAATCTGAAGGATGACGAAGACAGACGCCGGATCGACGACATCACGACGCGAGCCATGAATGGCGAATTGGACTTCAACGCCTCCATCACCCTGCGGCTGAGTTTGGCGAGAGTCACTACAGAGCATTTTGCGCAGATGGCCCGTCAAATCGAGGACTTTTTAACGCCAGGAATGGCCGACTTTTTGAATTTTCTCAGACGGAAAGGACAGCAGCTTTTCGTCGTGAGCGGGGGGTTTCTCGAAATCATCCGTCCGATAACCGTGCGGTTCGATATTCCCGAGAGTAACTGTTTCGCCAACGAATACGTTCACGACGCCGACGACAACGTCGTCGGCGTCAAAGACGGCCCTTTGATTTACGAAGACGGCAAAAGCACCGTCGTTAGAGAATTGATACGACAAAATCGCTTGCCCGGAGTTATCGTCATGCTGGGCGACGGAATGTCGGATTACCGGGTGTACGCCGAAGGCTTGGCCGACCTCTTCATCGGCTGCGGT
>JAITOL010000054.1 GCA_031289955.1 Synergistaceae bacterium | reverse complement strand
GGGGACAACAGCACGTTTGAGGTAAAGCTGATAGCGCCGATAGCGATGGAGCCCGGTCTCCGTTTCGCTGTCCGCGAAGGCGGCCGCACGGTTGGCGCCGGCGTCGTCACAGAGATAATAGAATAATTCTGGTCCCTGGAGGGGATGGATGTGGCAAAAAATATCAGAATCAAATTAAAGGCCTTCGATCACAGAGTGCTGGACGCTTCGGCGGTTCAAATAGCGGACACCGCCGGACGTACGGGGGCGAAGGTCTTCGGGCCTATTCCTCTGCCCACTGAGAATAAGAAATTCACTGTTCTCAAGTCCCCCCACAAGGACAAGGACGCGCGGGAGCAGTATGAGATAAGGACCCATAAACGCCTGATTGACATTATCGATCCGACACAGAAGACCATGGAGGCACTGATGCAGCTCAACCTTCCTTCTGGGGTCGACATACAGATCAAGCTGTAACACATGCCTGATCCAACAAAGGAGTGAACGGTATGAGCATTGGTGTTCTGGGGAAAAAGGTGGGTATGACGCAGGTCTTCTCTGAAGACGGGCGCGCTGTACCGGTGACCGTCATCGAGGCGGGGCCCTGTCCCGTAGTCGAGGTCCGCACCCCGGAAAAAAACAGTTATTCCGCGGTGCAGCTCGGCTTCATCGACGATAAGCCGAGCCACGTAAATAAAGGCAGGAAGGGATATTTCGAGCGTCAGGGCGTCACTCCTAAGAGGGTGTTGCGCGAGTTTCGCGTCGAAGACGCCTCCGGGTACTCCGTCGGGCAGGTCATAACTGTCGAGCTCTTCAGCGGCGGCGAAAAGGTCGACGTTCGCGGCGTCAGCAAAGGCAAGGGATTCGCCGGCGGCATGAAGAGGCATCATTTCAGCGGCGGCCCGGCGAGCCACGGCGCCTCGAAAGTGCACAGAAAGCCCGGTTCCAGCGCCGCTAACAGTTATCCCGGACATATATTCAAGGGCAAGAAGATGGCGGGCCGCATGGGTGGCGAGCAGGTCACGACCAAGGGTTTGACTGTTTTCGCGGTCGACACGGAGAACAACCTGATACTTATTCAGGGCACGGTTCCCGGCGCGAACGACGGGCTAGTCCTCATCTACAAGACCGCTTAGGGGAGGATTCGAAATTATGCCTATCGTCAAACAGTTTAATTTCAGCGGTGAACTCATCGGAGATTTCGAGGTTTCCCGCGATGTGTTCGAGGCGCCTATACACGTTCCGGCGATGCACCAGGTTGTCGTAGCTCACCTCGCGAACATGAGGGTGGGAACGCACAACACCAAGGATCGCGGGGATGTGCGCGGCGGCGGACGCAAGCCGTGGCGCCAGAAGCACACGGGACGCGCCCGCGCCGGCAGCAACCGTTCGCCCGTATGGGTCGGCGGCGGCGTGGCTCACGGACCACATCCGCGCGACTATCATCAGAAGGTGAATAAAAAAGTGCGCAGGCTCGCTTTGAAGAGCGCCCTCACACTGAAGGTTCAGGAGAACAACATGATCGTGCTGGACAAGTTCCAGCTCGATGCTCCCAGGACGAAGGAAATGCTGAAGTTTCTGAAGTCCGCCGACGTGGCGGCGAAACCGCTTTTCATCATCCATGAGAGCAACGCTCCCGTAATAAAGTCAGCGTCGAACATTCCCGGCGCGGTGGTTTTGCATGTCGACAGCGTAAACGTTTACGACATCTTAAACCATGTAAAGCTCATCGCCACTCCGGAAGCCGTCCGGAAACTCGAGGAGGTGTTCGGAGCATGATAGCGCCCGCTCATGATATAATCATACGCCCAATCATCACCGAAAAAAGCAGCAGGATGATGGCGCTGAACAAGTATACTTTCGAGGTTTTGAAGGGCGCGAACAAGATAGAAATACGCCATGCCGTCGAGGAAGTATTCAAGGTAAAAGTTTCGAGCGTCCATACCATCAATGTGCGCTCGAAGCCGAAGAAAATGGGCCGGTTCATAGGACGCTCGCGCGCGTGGAAAAAGGCGATTGTCACCCTCATCGCGGGGCAGCGCATCGAGTTCTTCGACGGCGCCGGGATCTAAGGGGGAACGAATAAATGGGCATAAAGAAATATCGTCCTACCACGCCGGGTCGTCGTTTTATGACAAGTCCGGATTACGCGGAAATAACGAAGTCCACTCCTGAGCGCAGCCTCACTGAGTCGCTCAAGACGAGCGGCGGACGCAACAACACGGGACGCATTACGATGCGTCATCGCGGTGGCGGCGCGCGCAAGATATACAGGATAATCGATTTCAAGAGGGACAAGGTCGGAGTACCGGGGCGCATCGCGTCGATAGAATACGATCCGAACCGCTCGGCCCGCATCGCTCTTGTGAATTACAAGGACGGAGAGAAGCGCTATATACTGGCGCCGAACGGTCTTTCGGTCGGCGATGAGATAATGGCGGGGCCTGAGGCCGACATCAAGCCGGGCAACGCTCTCAAGCTGAAGAATATACCGGACGGAACTGTCATTCACAATATAGAGCTCGAGCCCGGCCGCGGTGGAGTTGTGGTGCGCTCCGCCGGAGTTTCAGCGCAGCTCATGGCCAAAGAGGGCAAATACGCCTTCGTCCGTATGCCGTCGAGCGAGCTTCGCCTCATCCTCCTGGAGTGCACGGCCACGATAGGTCAGGTCGGCAACGAGGAACACGAGAACGTCGTCCTCGGCAAAGCGGGACGCACCCGCTGGAGCGGACGCCGTCCTCACGTGCGCGGCATGGTTATGAACCCTGTCGATCATCCTATGGGCGGCGGCGAGGGGCGCAGCAAGTCTCACAAGCACCCGGTCTCTCCGTGGGGAACGCCGGCAAAGGGTTACAGAACCCGTAAGCACAAGCCTTCGGACAAGTTTATAGTCCGCAGGCGCAGCAAGTAGTTTTAGGAGGGTTATGGCATGGCTCGTTCGTTAAAAAAGGGACCATTCGTGGACGCCAAGCTCTTGAAACGCATCGAGGACATGAACGAATCCGGCAAGAAGCGGGTCATCAAGTCCTGGGCCAGGCGTTCGAGCATAACGCCCGAGATGATAGGGCACACGATAGCTATACACAACGGAAAGATTCATATACCCGTTTATATCAGCGACAACATGATCGGACATAAGCTCGGCGAGTTCTCGCCGACGCGCAGGTTCGGCGGACACGCGGGGCAGGAACGCTCCTCCAAGGTCAAGAGGTAGGAGGGGTGCAGATGGAAGCCAAAGAAGCCAAAGCAACAGCCTGGCAGGTTCGCATACCGACCGACAAAGCTCGTCAGGTTCTCGAACTCATCAGGGGCAAGAAGGCGTCGGACGCCCTCACGATCCTGAAGTTCACTCCCAACAAGGGCGCGAGGTATATCGAGAAGACTCTGAAGAGCGCTCTCGCTAACGCCGAGCACAACCTGGGACTCGACTTGGACAAACTGTTCATCGTCTGCGCCACGGCCGATCAGGGTTCATATATGAGGCGGTTTCGCCCCGTGTCCCACGGTCGCGCGCATCCGTTCAGGCATCACACTAGCCACATTACCGTCAAAGTGGCAGAGAAATAAGGGAGGGCTGAACAGTGGGTCAGAAGGTTCACCCGGTAGGTTTTCGCCTCGGAGTTATTTATGATTGGGAGTCGCGCTGGTACGCGCATGGGCGTAACTACGCCAAAAATCTCCATGCCGATCTCAAACTTCGCGCGTGGCTGAAGAAGCGCTGGTCAAACGCGGGTATCAGCAGAATAGAAATAGAGCGTATCGGCAATGTTATGCGTTTTACCGTCTTCACGGCGCGCCCTGGAGTCGTGATAGGCAAGGGCGGCACGGAAATACAGTCCATTCGTGACGAGCTCCAGTCCATGACCGGAAGCCGCATCATGATAAACATTCAGGAGGTTAAAAATCCCGACAGCGAGGCGCAGGTCGTCGCGGAAGGGGTTGCGTCCGCCCTGGAGCGCAGAATCAGCTTCAGGCGAGCGATGAAGCAGGCAATATTCAGGGCGATGAAGAGCGGCGCCAAGGGAATAAAGATTCAGTGTTCCGGGCGTCTCGGGGGCGCGGAAATAGCGCGCACAGAGTGGTATCTCGAAGGGCAGCTCCCGCTGTCGACTTTGCGCGCCGACATCAACTACGGATTTGCCGAGGCCAGAACGATATACGGAGTCATCGGGGTAAAAGTGTGGATATACAAGGGCGAAATGCTCGAGCGTCCGCTCATTTTAGACACCGAACAAGCCCCGACGGCGAAGGAGAGGAGGTAGCGAATCATGCTGTCCCCCAAGAGAGTTAAATATCGCAAGCCCCATCTGACTCCTCTGCGAGGAATATCGAAGGGAGCTACGAAAATAGATTTCGGCGAGTATGGGCTTCAGGCACTCGAGAACGGCTGGATAACGGCCCGCCAGATAGAAGCGGTTCGCGTAGCCATATCCCGCAAGATGAAAAAAGGCGGAAAGATATGGATACGCATCTTCCCGGATCGCCCTGTGACGGGAAAGCCTCTTGAAACTCGTATGGGTAAAGGAAAGGGAAACGTCGAGTACTGGACGGCGGCTGTAAAGCGCGGTCGTGTGATGTTCGAGATAGAGGGCGTTCCACGCGACGTGGCGGAAGCCGCGTTCCGCACGGCGTCTTTCAAGCTCCCCATCAAGGTCAAGATGCTGACAAGAGAGGGAGTGACTGATTAACATGGATCCCAAGGCGCTTCGCGAACTCACAATGGACGAGCTGCGCGACAAGCATCGCCAGTTCAAGGAAGAGCTGTTTAACCTGAGGTTTCAGAACGCGATCGGTCAGCTCAGCAATACAAGTAGAATAAAGGAAGTCCGCCGTACGATAGCGCGCGTTCTCTCTGTACTGCAGGAGAAGGAAAGCGTTACGCCGCGGACAGGAGTGAGGGGGTAATCTCGATGGAGGAACGTACTCCTTATCGTAAAGTTAGAACCGGCATAGTGGTAAGCGACAAGATGGACAAGACTGTGGTCGTCCGCATCGACAGGATGTCGAAACACCCGCTTTATGGAAAGCCGGTTTTGCGAGTGAAAAAGTATATGGCTCACGATGAGGCCAATGAGTGTCGTCCCGGCGACCGCATCCAGATAGAGGAGACGCGTCCGCTGAGCCGTCACAAAAGGTGGAGGGTCTCCCAGATAATTGAGCGGGCGCCGATTCTCGGAGTGGAGTCCAGCGAGGGGGATGCGTTGGCATGATTCAGCTTCGCACAGTGCTCAACGTCGCCGACAATTCGGGCGCTAAAAAGATTCTCTGCATTCAGGTGAAGGGCGGTTCTTTTCGCAAGGTGGGTTCCGTAGGGGACGTGATAGTGGCGTCCGTGAAAGAGGCCATCCCGAACAGCAACGTCAACAAGGGCGACGTAATAAGGGCCGTCATAGTCCGCACAAAGAAAGAAGTTCGCCGCAAGGACGGTTCGTACGTTCGTTTTGACGATAACGCGGCGGTCTTAATCGACAACAACGGGGATCCGAAGGGAACTCGTATCTTCGGCCCGGTTGCCCGGGAACTGAGGGAAAAGCGTTACATGCGCATTGTTTCTCTCGCGCCCGAAGTAGTGTAGGGGGGCGGGCATAATGTCTAAAATGAGACTTCGCAAGGGTGATCGCGTGTGTATAATTTCCGGCAAAGACAAGGGCAAAGAGGGAAATATACTGCGCAGGGATCTCTCCCGCGAGCTGATAGTTGTGGAAAATGTAAATATGGTCACTAAGAGCATGCGCCCCACCCAGAAGAACCCGCGCGGAGGCCTCGTCAAGATGGAGGCGCCGCTGAGCGCTTCGAAGGCTATGCTCGTGTGTCCGTCCTGCGGAAAGCCCACCCGTGTAGGCCGGGCGTTTCTTGACAGCGGAAAGAAAGTCCGTCTGTGCAAGAAATGCGGCGAGATAATCGATAAGGCATAGGGGGGTCCGGACGAAAATGATTCCGCGTCTTTTGGAAAAATACAAAACCGAGGTGGCTTCGCGTCTGAAGACTCAGTTCGAGTACGCGAGCCCGATGCAGGTACCCAACCTCGTTAAGATAGTGGTCAACATAGGAGTTAGCGAGGCTAAGGTCGACATGAAATATATGGATTCAGCGATAAACGAGCTTACCACGATAACGGGCCAGCGCCCGATGATGAAACGGGCCAAACGTTCCGTCGCCGGTTTCAAAGTTCGCGAGGGAATGCCGGTGGCGTGCTGCGTTACGCTTCGTTCGACCAAGATGTGGGAGTTTGCCGACAGGCTCATCTCGGCTGCGCTTCCCCGCATCAAGGACTTTCAGGGAGTGGCGAAGCGCGGTTTCGACGGAAGAGGCAACTACAATCTGGGTTTACGCGAACAGCTGCTCTTCCCGGAGATCGAATACGACAAAGTCATCCGCATGCGCGGCATGAACATATCGTTTGTGACGAGCGCACCCACGGACGAAGAGGCTTTCGCACTCCTCCTCGAGCTTGGGATGCCTTTCGCGAAATAGGAGAGGAGAAGGATAATGGCGCGCAAGAGTCTTGAAATCAAGGCCGTCAAAGAACCTAAGTTCAAGGTCAGACGTTACAACCGCTGTCCTCTGTGCGGTCGCCCGCGCGGATATATGCGGATGTTCAACATGTGCCGCTGCTGCTTCAGAAGCCTGGCACGCGAGGGAAAGATTCCCGGCGTTGTCAAGTCGAGCTGGTAGAGCAGGAAGGGAGTGTAAACAGGGATGCATGTCACAGATCCTGTAGCGGATATGCTTACTCGCGTACGCAACGCCAACACCGTGTATCACGAGATGGTGGATATGCCAATGAGTAAGCTTCGTCTCGAGATAGCCCGGATACTCAAGGATCAGGGATATATCCGCAATTATAAAACGGTAACTGATCCCAAACTGCCCGTATCCACGCTGCGCGTGTACATGAATTACGGCTCGGGGCGGGAGCGGGTGATCCAGGGATTGCGTCGTATAAGCAAACCCGGACGCCGCATCTACGTCCGCAGGGAGGACGTACCCAAGGTGATGGGCGGTCTGGGAATTGCGCTCATTTCGACGTCAAGCGGCCTTATGACTGACGCTGAAGCTCGCAAACGCGGGCTCGGCGGCGAAGTCATGTGCTACGTCTGGTAGGAGGGGAACAGGTATGTCTCGTATCGGACGAAAACCCATTCCGCTTCCTAAGGGCGTGGATGTCAAAATTGAGGGCAAGGATATTACGGTAAAAGGCACAAAGGGTACGCTCACGTTCGGCGTGATGCCCGATATCGACGTGTCTTTGGAGAACGGTATCGTCGTGGTGACGCGCTCGAACGACGAGAAGCGCAACCGCGCCGCGCACGGCATGACAAGGGCTATTCTGAGCAATATGATCACCGGCGTGAACCAGGGTTTTGAAAAGACGCTCGAAATAATCGGCGTTGGCTACAGGGCTCAGATGCAGGGCAAAAATCTGGTGATGTCCCTCGGCTTTTCCCATCCGGTCGAAGTTCCTCCGCCGGTAGGCGTGGAATTCACTGTGGAGGGCCCAACGAAGATCATAGTTCGCGGTATCGACAAACAGCTTGTTGGTCAGGTTGCGGCCGATATCAGGGGTTACAGGCCGCCGGAGCCGTACAAGGGCAAAGGCATTCGCTATGCGGACGAGTACGTCATCCGCAAGGCCGGCAAGACCGGCGGCAAATAAATTGCGAGGTGAGAAAAGATGATAAATAATCGCAGTCGCAACGAAATGCGAGAACATCGTCATCGCCGCCTGCGCAAGCATCTCGCCGGTACGTGCGACCGACCGAGACTATCGGTGTTTCGCAGCCTGAAGCACATTTACGCGCAGGTAATAGACGACGAAGCGGGCAATACTCTGGTTTTTGCGTCTACATTGGACAAATCGCTCGCCGATTCCCTCAAAAATGGCGCGGATACTGAGGCGGCAAAGCTGATTGGCCGCCTTGTAGCCGAGAGGGCTATCGCGAAAGGTATCACCACGGTGGTGTTCGATCGCGGCGGCCATATGTTTGGGGGTCGCGTGAAGGCGCTTGCCGACGCCGCGCGCGAAGCCGGCCTGAAATTTTAGGGAGGGAAGAATTTGGCAAACCAGAAAGAGACCCAGAGTAAAAATTACAGCTCGAGAGGCATGGAGCTCGCCGAACGGGTTGTGTCCATCAACCGCGTCAGCAAGGTCGTAAAGGGAGGCAAACGCTTCCGTTTCTCAGTTCTTGTCGTGGTCGGTGATGGCATCGACCAGGTCGGAATCGGAATGGGCAAGGCCCGTGAAATTTCCGAGGCCGTCCGCAAGGGCATCGACCACGCTAAAAAAAATATGGTGGATATGAAGAAGTCCGGAAACACGATTCCGCATCCAATACAGGGCAAGTTCGGAGCGGCGGATGTTTTAATCAGGCCGGCGGCCCCTGGAACCGGAGTCATCGCGGGCGCCGTCGTGCGCGCCATCATGGAGCTCGGCGGTATTAAGGATGTTCTGACTAAGGTCATCGGCCGCACATCGAACCCGATAAACGTAGCCTACGCAACACTCGAGGCGGTTCGGGGACTGCGCACCGCCGACGAGGTTCGCAGGCTGCGTGGGCGCGACACGCTCGCTTCCGCTTAGGAGGTAGTGTCATGTCGAAGATAAAAGTTACGTGGAAAAAGAGCACGATAGGACGCCCCCCCATACAGGCGCGTACTATAAGGGCGCTTGGTCTGCACAGGCTCGGCGAGACGGTCGAACACGACGATACGCCCTCTGTGCGCGGCATGATACAGAGCGTCATTCATCTCGTAGAGTGGACGCAGGGCGAGTAGGAAGAGGTGAATGGACATGAATCTGCATGAACTGTCCCAGGCCCCCGGTTCGAAGCGCAAGCCGAAGCGTCTTGGCATGGGCGTTGGCAGCGGAACAGGAAAGACCGCCGGAAAAGGACACAAAGGCCAGAAGGCGAGAGCCGGGCACAGTGTGTCTCCTCACTTCGAGGGAGGCCAGATGCCTCTTTCCCGCAGGATACCCAAGAGGGGCTTCAGCAATTTTAGGTTCGCTAAAAATTTCGAGACCGTTAACGTGAGGGATCTCGAGGAAAAGTTCGACGCCGGCATGACCATAACGCTTGAAGATCTCCATGAGCGCGGGCTCATATCCGGTTCGAATCCAGTGAAAATACTGGGCGACGGAGATATCACCAAGAGCTTTACCGTGATAGCGAACGCTTTCAGCGCATCCGCCCGCGGCAAAATAGAGGCGATGGGCGGAAAGTCAGAGGTGATCTGACGTGATAGACGGATTCCGGGACGCGTTTCGTCTGCCGGATTTAAAGAGGCGAATCCTGTTTGTAATAGGCGCCCTTTTCGTCTTCAGGCTTGGGGCTCACATACCGACGCCCGGGATAGATCCGGACGCGATGGAGGCGTACTTTGCTCAGGGTAGCGGAGTCCTTGGTTTCCTCGATATGTTTGCCGGCGGCGCGCTCCGGCGTTTCAGCGTATTTGCGCTTGGAGTCGGTCCGTACATCAACTCGAGCATCGTTATGCAGCTTCTCGTCGTCATCTTCCCCGCCCTCGAAAAAATGCAAAAAGAGGGGGAGGAGGGCCGCAAGAAGATAACGCAGTACACGAGGTTCGGCACGGTATTTTTCGCGCTTGTCCAGGCCATAGGCATGACGACATGGCTTCGGAGCGCCGGAGTATTTTCAGGCGGAACGTTTTTGTCCGTCGTCGCAATCACCGCTGTTACAACCGGCGCCATAGTGGTCATGTGGCTCGGAGAGGTGATGTCGGACCACGGTATAGGCAACGGCACATCAATGCTCATCTACGCCGGTATAGTGGCCCGTATGCCTGAGGCGATCATTGATACGCTAAAGAATGTGGGGTATAGCCAGCTCAACCCAATCATTGTCCTGCTGGCTCTTGTGATCATGTTTTTTGTCATCGTGGGCTGTATCTATCTGCAGGAGGGGCAGCGCAGGCTTCCCGTTCAGTACGCGAAACGCATGGTGGGCAACAAAGTCTACGGCGGCCAGAGCACGTTCATTCCGCTCAAGATAAATACGGCGGGGGTAATACCCATTATCTTCGCGTCGTCCGTGCTGCTCTTTCCGTACACGATAGCCAGCTTTTTCAGCGGCCCGGTCGCTGGATTTATCAAAAATGTGTTTGACCCGTCAGGCCGGTTGCCGTATATCCTGGTTTATATGTCGCTGTATGTGCTGTTCATAGTATTTTTCTCATATTTTTACACGGCGGTCGTCTTCAACCCCAACGATCTGTCAAACAATATGAAAAAGTACGGAGGCTTCATCCTCGGCATAAGGCCCGGCAAACCGACGACGGATTATATCGAGCGGGTCATGAACAGGATCACGCTTGGCGGATCCGTGGCTCTGGCCATAATAGCGCTCGTTCCCACATTCATGTCGCGGGCTCTTAACATGACGTTCTACTTCGGAGGGACAGCGGTTCTGATCGTGGTCGGCGTCGCTCTCGACACGATCCACCAGGTCGAGGGTCAGATGCTTATGCGCCACTACGACGGCATACTGAAACGCCGGGGCAAAAGCGGCGGGTTGCTTTAAGACCGTTATGAGAGTAATTCTGATCGGGCCGCCTGGCGCCGGTAAAGGGACTCAGGCTGAGTCAATAAAGGGAAAATATCCGGTAGCTCATATCTCGACTGGAGATATGTTGCGGAGTAACGTGCGCGAAGGCACTGAGCTGGGCCTTGAGGCGGAAAAATTCATGGACGCCGGGGCTCTTGTGCCGGACGACCTGATAATAAGCATGATGAAAAAACGCATGGGAGAGGACGACGCGGCACGAGGTTTTCTCCTGGATGGTTTTCCGAGAACCTCCGCTCAGGCGGAAGCTCTTGACGTTATGTTGGAGTCGATGTCTATCGCGCTTGACGCGGTCATTCTGCTCGAGATTTCGGATGAAGCCGTCGTGAAGCGTCTCTCCAGCCGCAGGGTCTGCGTATCGTGCGGAGCGATCTACAATACCGCGTCGCATCCCCCAAAGCCGGGAGATTTGTGCTCCCTCTGCGGAGGCGGCGTGATTCAGCGGGATGATGACCGCGAGACTGTGATACGCAATCGACTGTCGGTTTACCACACACAGACCGCTCCTCTGGTCGAGTATTACGAACGCGCCGGGCTTCTTCGCGGGATCGACGCATCTGGGGCGGCGGATACCGTGCTTGTGTATCTCGAAGCGCTGAGGGACAAAAATGATAACGTTTAAAAAACAGGATGAAATCGAGCGTATGAGGCGCGCCGGCCAGGTGGTCGCAAATGTGCATTATGCCATGAGGGATATGATACGTCCCGGAGTGGATACCATGGCGCTGGACGACGAGGCTGAGCGCGTACTGGCTAAGGAATCCGCCGGAGCGTCGTTCAAGGGCTACAGGGTGCGCGGCATCGCGACGCCTTTTCCGAGCGCCATATGCGTTTCGATAAACGAAGAGGTTGTGCACGGCATTCCAGTCCGAGGGAGGATTCTCGAGGAAGGGGATATAATCAGCGTCGATGTGGGCGCTATGCTGGACGGGTATCACGGCGACGCCGCCTGCACATATGCCGTGGGAAACATCTCGCGGGAGAGGGCGGACCTTATGTCTGTGACCTATGAGGCTTTACATGTAGGCATGGAGCAGGCAAAAGCCGGGCATACGGTCGGGGACATCGGGCACGCGATAGAGGTTTTTGTTCTGTCGCACGGCTGCGGACTGGTCCGGGAATATTCGGGGCACGGCATAGGCCGCAAGCTCCACGAGCCGCCGCAGATTCCCAATTTTGGGCGTCCGCGTTCGGGAATGACGCTGAAGCCCGGTATGACATTTTGCATAGAGCCGATGGTGATGAGTGGGAAAGAATCGATTCGCTCCATGGACAACGGGTGGACCGTGGTAACATGCGACGGGTCGGACGCAGCCCACTTTGAACATACATTGCTCGTTACGGAAGACGGCGTGGAAATTCTGACGCCATGGGAATGAGTTGTGATCGAACGTCATTTCCCCTGGGCAGTTTGGTTGTTGTAAGGCGAGGCCATCATGAGGGTTCCGTTTTCGTGGTCGTCGGGATCGAAGAAAATGCCGGTATCAGCGACAGGATCATGATCGCCGACGGCGTGAAAATATCCGCGCTGCGGCCGAAACGGAAAAATTTGCGGCACGTTGATACGACCGGAAAAGTTGCCGTCGAGGTTGCGCAACGCCTCGCAGGGGGAAAATGTCTTGACGACGGATGGATCGCTGAGATCGTACGCCGTCTTAATAATTGAGATTTCACAGCTTATTTTCGAGGAGGTTGGTCTGTTCGTATGCCGAAGGATGATGTCATAGAGGTTAAGGGTAAAGTTGTCGAACCGCTCCCGAACGCGATGTTCAGGGTGGAGTTGGAAAACGGGCATAAAGTTTTGGCCCACGTCTCGGGCAAGATGAGAATGCATTTTATACGCATACTGCCGGGCGATAGGGTTTTAATCCAGCTCACTCCATACGATCTTACGCGGGGCAGAATAGTTTATAGATATAAATAAGGAGGTTGTCGTGATAATGAAGGTGCGACCGTCGGTCAAAACAATTTGCGAATACTGCCGGATCATCAAAAGGCACGGCGTGGTCAGGGTCATATGCAGCAGAAATCCGAGACATAAACAACGTCAGGGAGCGAGGAGGTAACGTTAAATGGCACGTATCGCTGGAGTGGATCTTCCAAAGGAAAAGAGAATCGAGATAGGGCTCACATATATTTTTGGCATCGGGCTGTCGATGTCGAAAAAAATACTGGCCGCCACCGGGATCAATCCGGACACCAGGGTGAAGAACCTCTCGGACGATGACGCACAGAAACTGCGCGCCGAGCTGGAGAACGGCTACAAGGTCGAGGGCGATTTGCGCAGGGAAATAAGCATGAATATAAAGCGTCTCATGGACATCGGTTGTTACCGCGGCCTTCGTCATCGTCTGGGACTTCCGGTTCGCGGGCAGCACACGAAGACGAACGCGCGTACGCGCAAGGGTCCGAAGCGCACTGTGGCCGGGAAGAAGAAGGTTACCAAGTAATCCGGTTTTGATGAACGAGGGGGAATAATCAGGTGGCAAAAAGAGTGCAGCGCAGGAGTAAAAAGAAGGAGAAAAAACACGTATCTTATGGTGTTGCTCATATTTACTCCACATTCAACAATACGATAGTGACGCTTACCGACAAGCAGGGCAACGCGCTGTCGTGGGCTTCCGGCGGTAACGTCGGCTTCAAGGGAACCAGGAAATCGACGCCATACGCGGCTCAGATGTCCGCATCCGCTGCGGCGAAGCTCGCTCAGGATTATGGAGTCGTCGAGATAGACGTAGTGGTCCGCGGACCCGGGCCTGGCAGAGAGTCGGCGATACGTTCCCTTCAGGCCGCTGGCCTTCAGGTAAACATCATACAGGACGCGACGCCCATACCGCATAACGGCTGTCGTCCTCCAAAAAGACGCCGCGTGTAATTTATTTTTATAGCCGGTATTTGCGGATTTGAGTTTTAGCGTACTTTGAAAGGTGGGGGAACTTTGGATCACGCCCGCTATGAAATTATAGTCGAAGAAAGCGACTCCTCCCACGGCAAAATAGTTATTGAGCCGCTGGAGAGGGGTTACGGGGTTACACTTGGAAATTCTCTGAGAAGGGTTCTTCTGTCCTCCATTTCCGGCGCCGCCATCACCGCCATTCGCGTTGACGGAGTTTTGCACGAGTTCACCACTGTGCCGGGCGTCAAAGAGGATATGATAGAGCTTCTGATGAATATAAAGCACGTTCCGGTGCGTTCGTTCTCTCCGGAGTTCCGTATCCTCCACCTCGAAGTGGAGGGACCGAAGATGGTCACGGTCTCGGATATACAGCCCGACAGCGAGGTGGAGTTTCCGTCTCCGGACGCCTTGATATGCCATCTCGGTGAAGGGGCGAAGCTGTCCATGGACTTCTACGTGGAGGCAGGCACCGGGTATGCTCCACTGGACAGGCCGAGGCCCGTATATCTGCCGGTTGACGCGTTGCTCGTGGACGCGATATTCTCGCCTGCCAGGCGAGTGAGATACGAAGTCCAGGACAAGCGCATGGGGCAGAGGACGGACTACGACAGCCTGAGCCTCGAACTGTGGACGAACGGGGTTGTTAGCCCCGAGGACGCGGTTCGTCAGGCGGCCGTCATATTGAAGGATTATTTCCTGAATATCGCGCTGGCCGTCTCTAATGACGATCCCGAACTACAGATTGAGATAAAGGGAACCGACACGTCGAAAGTTCCGGACAAGGCTCCGCCGGGAGAGTCTCCATCGAGAAACTTCATGAAGCTCGGGGACAATCCCGCCTACGCTCGCCCGGTTCGGGATCTCGAACTGTCCGTTCGCAGCGAGAACTGTCTGATGCGCGGAGGGGTTCACTTCATAGGCGAGCTCATATCGCGTTCGCGCGGAGACCTGCTCAAGATAAGGAATCTCGGCAAGATTTCGCTTCGCGAGATAGAGGAGAAACTGACGAAATTCGATCTGACGCTCTCTGGCGAGATCGACGACGACACAGAAGAGGAACAACTGTACAAGTAAAGAAATAATAAGCAAAGGGGCTAACTCTAATGAGACATCGCATGAATTTAAGGCGGCTTGGACGCTATGGATCGCACAGGCGGGCGATGCTTGGAAATCTGGCGGCCAGTCTTTTTGTCGAGGGGAGTATCATCACGACTGTGACTCGCGCAAAGGAGCTGCGCAGGGTCGCGGAACGGCTCATCACGAAGGCAAAATCCGGAACGCTCTCGGATCGCCGCCTTGTGATAGCGCGCATGCCCCACAAGGCTGCGGTCACGTCGCTTTTCAACGATATAGCGCCTCGTTTCACGAGCCGCAATGGGGGCTATACCAGGATAGTCAAGCTTGGAAACAGGGTTGGGGACGCTTCCCCGATGGCGGTAATACAGCTGGTGGAATAGTTCCAGTGGAACAAGAACGCATATTTTCCATCCGGGGAGCGGTTTACTCCTACAAAGGAGCGACCGCCCCCGCCTTGGACGGCATCGACCTCGAGGTCGCGCCGGGAGAATGGATAGCCCTGCTAGGGGCGAACGGTTCCGGAAAATCAACGCTCGCTAAAATTTGCAACGCCCTGCTCGCGCCTACGCAGGGCGCTTGTTTTGCGCTGGGGCTCGACAGTTCGGACCCGGATTGCGTTCCGCTCATCCGCCAGGGCGTCGCGCTCGTCTTCCAAAATCCTGAGGATCAGATCGTCTGCGCAATTGTCGAGGAGGACGTGGCGTTCGGTCCGGAGAACCTCGCTCTCTCGCCCGACGACATCAGGGGCAGGGTTGATCGCGCCCTCGAACTTACCGGGCTGTCGGAACTTCGGCGAAGAGGGTCTCACACGCTCTCCGGAGGACAGAAGCAGCGCCTCGCTCTTGCCGGAGCGCTCGCGCTCGAACCGCGCGCGCTCGTACTCGACGAGGCGACTTCGATGCTCGACCCCGAGGGGCGCGCGTCCCTTTTGGAGTGTCTTCGCGAACTGAACCGCCGGGGTATGACGATGATCCAGATAACGCACATAATGGAGGACACTGCTTACGCGAGCCGAATAGCTGTGATGGAGTCGGGGCGCATAGTTTGGGATGGCTCCCCCTCGGATTTCTGGGGCGGAGAGTATCTCAGGCGCGGCTTCGACGAGCCTGGCGAACTGGCGCTCTATCGCGAGCTGCGCTCGCGCGGTTTGATATTGCCGGATACTCGTCCTGTGGTGGAGGATATTCTGGAAGCGCTGTGTCTTTAGAGGCCGAGAACGTCACGTATTCCTATAACGTCGGCGCCGCGGCGGAGAACGTCGCCTTGGGCGGAGTATCTCTCACGGTAAACCGAGGAGAGTGGGTTTCCGTCGTCGGCCATACCGGCAGCGGAAAATCCACGCTGGCCCAGCATTTGAACCTGCTGTTATTCCCATCCTCGGGGCGCGTCTTGATAGACGGGGAGAGCGCGCGTGAGGGTTCGCCGCGCGCCCGGGAGCTGCGGAGGAAAGTAGGGCTCGTTTTCCAGTATCCGGAATCTCAGTTTTTTTCGGATACCGTGCGCGAAGAAATAGAATTCGCCCCATCGAACTGGGGAGTAGTCGGCCCTGAGCTCGAAGAGTGCGTCGACGAGGCAGTTGAGGCCTCAGGGCTCGATCCGTCCCTTCTCGAATCGAACCCGTTTCGCCTGTCCGGCGGAGAGAGAAGGCGGGTGGCCATCGCCTCAGTTATAGCCATGAAGCCCGACTATCTGGTGCTCGATGAGCCAACGGCCGGGCTCGACGCCTCCGGAGTCCGCGACCTCACCAGAATTCTGAACGACATACGTTCCGGCGGTCTCGCGGTGGTGCAGGTCACTCACGACCTCAAGAGCGCCCTCGAACACAGCGACAGGATACTTGTGCTCGAACGTGGACGGGCCGTCATCACCGGAGCTCCCTGGGAGATAGCGCTCTATCTGGCGTCAAATCCCGTACAGGGGCTCATTTTGCCGCCTCTGGCGCGTTTCGCGCACCGCATGAGGATGCGCGGCATAGATGTGCCCATACACTGCGAAGTCTCCGCCATAGTGGAGGCGCTCGAGAGATCGCGCGGCGCGCGTCAGTGAAGCTGTCAAACGGTTTTTCGATAGGGCAGTTCATTCCCGGCGATTCGTTTGTCCATTCCCTCGATCCGAGGTGCAAGATAATCGTCACGTTCGTCCTCCTGGCCGGTCTTTTCATGGCGGGCAACCCGGCGGATTTCGTCCTGTGGGCCGCGTGCCTCGCCATCTGTTCGGCGGCGAGCCGCGTCAAATTCTCGTCCATATTGCGTTCCGGCAGGCCGGTTCTTTTTCTCGTCGTCTTCACCGTCGTGCTGAACCTCTTCTGGACTCCGGGGCGGGAGATATTTCGAATTGGTTTTCTCAAAATTACGGAGGAGGGGCTCATACTGGCGTTCGTCATGGGATTGAGGCTCTATTTCCTCGTCATGTTCGCGGCGGTTCTGATGATGACTACGAGCCCCATGTCGTTTTCCGACGGGCTCGAACGCTTGCTCTCTCCTCTTGCCATACTGCGCTTTCCGGTGTCCGAGATGGCCATGATGATGACGATAGCCCTTCGCTTCATACCGACGCTTTTCGAGGAGACGGACAGGATACTCAAAGCCCAGATTTCGCGAGGCGCTGATTTCGAGAGCGGAGGGCTCTTAAAGCGAGCCAGAAGTTACATCCCTGTCCTCGTGCCCCTCTTCGTTCTCGTGTTCGCCAGGGCGGAGAACCTGGCCACGGCGATGGAGTCGAGATGTTACGTGCCCGGCGCTCCAAGAACCCGCATGAATCCTCTCTCCTGGAGCGTCCGCGACACGAACGCTTTGTTGTACGCTATATTCTTCGTCGCGTTGTCGAAACTGTGGACCATGTATATGCCTCAGATGGCGCGGTTATTGACTCATGCCTAGAATAGCCCTGGAACTTTCCTACGATGGGACCGGTTTCTCGGGCTGGCAGTCTCAGTCCAATGAAAACGGGGTGCAGGACGCGGTCGAAGGAGCGCTTCGCGCTCTTGGGGAGCGTGTCAGAATAAATGGAGCGGGCCGTACGGACGCGGGAGTGCATGCCCGGGCTCAGATAGCGCACTTCGACGCGGTTCACGCCTGGGCGCCGCGCAGGTTGCGGCTCGCGATAAACGCGCGTCTCCCCGCGTCGGTCTCGGTGATGAGGGCCGCGACAACGGATGATTCGTTCGACGCGAGGCGCGACGCGGTTTACCGGGAATACCGCTATTTTATCTGGAACGCGCCGACATGTTATCCTCATATAAAGCCTTACGTTCTATGGCTCTGCGGCAGTCACTTCGACTGGGGCCGCGCGGCCCAGGCGGCTTCTCTGCTGGCGGGAGAGCACGATTTCGGCGCTTTTTGCCGAACCTCGGACAGGCCGGCGAACACCATCAGGACGGTAAAATCAGCCGCGTTGAAAAGACGCGGCAGCATGATCGTCTTCAGGATAATAGCGAACTCCTATCTCACGAACATGGTGAGGATAACTGTGGGCAATTTACTCGCCGTGGCGGCTGGAAAACGGGACGACGCCTGGTTCGAGTCCCTGCTTTATGGAGCGCGCAGGCATATATCGGCCAAGACCGTCGCCCCGTGCGGCCTTTTCCTCTGGAGGGTCGTCTACAGCGAGGATATATTCAAATCTCCGCTTCCCGTCTGAAGCGCTCCATAAGTTTAGGTTCGCGGATGAACGGGCGGGCCATTCCGAAGAAATGCACATTGGTCGTGTTCAGCATCGCGGTCATGTCGCTAAATTTCCTGTTGCCGCCGGTCAGGACGACGGTGACGTTGTTTTCGTCAGCTATCCTCTCGGCAGCGTCCCTGAAATATGGTCCTGGTTTGAACCGGGCCGGCGTGAAATTGCCGCTCACCTCTATCGCCTCGACTCCCGCTTTTGTCAGAAGACCGCACAGACACATGACGTCATCTTCATCGATGCCGTCGTCGATGCCGTCCGTGCTGTTGATCTTCACCCACACGGGGAAATCATATCCTGTGGCCTTGCGGATGGCGAAATATGTCTCCGTTATCATG
Source organism: Synergistaceae bacterium (assembly GCA_031289955.1). Lineage (GTDB taxonomy): Bacteria > Synergistota > Synergistia > Synergistales > Synergistaceae > JAIRKI01. The sequence continues at coordinate 47,024 of JAITOL010000054.1, read as the reverse complement.
CGCGCCCTGTTTTCTATGGGGCCGCCGTAATCGTCGGTTCTTCGGTTGTAGTGGGGCGTCAGAAACTGGCTCAGGAGAAGGCTGTGGGCGCAATGTATCTCGACGGCGTCATATCCGGCGTTTTTGGCACGCAGGGCGGCGTCCGCGAATTTCTTTTGTATCAGCTTTATCTCGCCGAGCCTCATCTCGCGGGATTGCGTTCCGGTCAGGAGATTCGGCACGGGACTCGGGGCCAGGGTAATCAGCCCTCCATAATCTCCGGTGGCCGTGTAGGAGCCTATATACGCGAGCTGCGCTATTATCCTTACGTCGTATTTATGAACCGCGCCGACCAGCTTTCTGTGTCCGGGGACAAAGGAATCGCTGCACAACGTTGCGATCGGCAAAAGTTTTTCCTCTCCGTCGACGAGCGTGGCGCCGGTGATGATAGCGCCAACTCCGGCAGACGCCAGTTTTTCATAAGTGTCTATCATGGATTCGTCCACGTAGCCGTCGAAGGTTTTGTCGGCCACGGCGGAACGGATTAAACGATTTTGCAGTGATAACGAGCCTATCCTTGCGCCGTCGAACAACGTCTTCATTGAGCGCTCCCTCCCCCGTGCCCCATAAGTATACCAGAGAGAGCGGACGAGGGCTCCATTATTTTGCCGCCTGGGTGAATAATCATCGCGGGAGGTTTATTTTATGCCGCGCGGAGGGATGCGTTCGCGCATCCTCCTGAAGACGCCCGGAGGTATGAAGTCCTGTATAGCTCCGCCGAACTGGAATACCTCTTTTACGCTGCGGCTCGAGAGGTATGAGTATTTCGCGTCCGTCACCATGAAGAAAGTCTCCGTCTCCGGAGCGAGCTGTTTGTTCATCTGAGCCAGCTGGAACTCGTACTCGAAATCCGAAAGCGCCCTCAGTCCCCGCAGTATGACCCTGCTGTGCTCCCTGCGCATGAAATCGACGAGAAGACCATCGAACGAGAGCACCCGCACATTGGGTATGTGAACCGTGGCTTCGCGCGTCATCATCTGACGCTCCTCGACGCTGAACATCGACGTCTTGCTCGCGTTTATGAGCACCGCCACTATAAGCTCGTCGAATATGGTGGCGCCTCTTTCCGTTATGTCCAGGTGTCCGTTCGTGAAAGGGTCGAACGACCCGGGATATACGGCTCTGTTCAATTTAGCTCGCCTCCGGTTTCCAGTAGAACGAAATCACTGTCTCTCCATATATTCTATCATCCCTCGGAACGAAAATATCCGAGATGACATCCCGGGACGAATGTTCGAACGCGAAAACCCCTCCGGGCGCCACTATGTTCCAGTTTTCCGCCATCAATCGCGGCAATGTCTCCCCCCAACCCATGCAGTAGGGAGGGTCGGCGAATACGACCCCGAACGAACGGGCCTCCCTGGCGAGGCGCGGCACGGCCCGGCGCACGTCGGAAGCGAGACAGAGCGCCGTTGGCGCGTCGAATCCATGTTTTCGGAGCAGCGCAGTCACGGCTGAAGACGAAGCTCTGTCCGATTCCACGCAGAGCGCGCTTCGAGCTCCCATGCGCAAGGCAAGCGCCGCGATCTGTCCGGCGCCGGCAAACAGGTCGAGGAAGTCCACATCGAGGAGCCCCGCGGAGCCCAGTATGTTGAAGAGCGCCGAGCGGACCTTGCCGGATGTCGGTCTCATGTTTTTCATGCTGGGTCATCGGCGGCAATTTCCGCCCCGTCGAGGACTGTGCGCAGCCGCTCGCTGATGTCGTTATAATCGAGGTTGTCGATTTTCTCGCGGAGCCACGACACAAGGTCGCCCTCGCGTTCGTAAACGAAGTTTTCGAGTTCGCGGAGCGTACGATCCATGTTGCCGAAGTCGAACTGTCCGCACTGCTCGAACAGGCGGGCCAGCATGCCCCTGTCCGGAGCGTCCCTGGTCTCCTTCGAGTCGGCGCCGTCGTTCGAGCGCGATATTGCGACCGCCTGGATGTCGGAGATCAGTTTTTTCGCGGCCAGTATGAATTCACAGTTATAGTTCAGCACAGTTTCCAAATCCCCTCGTTTCGCCGCCCGCTCGAGCTCCTCCGCCATGCCCGCCAGTGTCGTCGCCATTATTCCGTGGGCGGCGCCCTTGATCCCGTGAACGGCAGTCGCGTATTCGCTCAATGACTCGGCGCTCACGTTCGATAGGCCGGCCAGAAGCGGCGGCGTGTGCTTCGCGAAAGAAGACAGGAGTTCGAGATAAATTTTTTCCCCGTCGAAGCGGGCGAATCCCTTTTCGACGTCCACTCCCTCCATGCTCCATCCGGGCTTCTCGCATGAGAGGCTCGGCGGGTCTTCTTCCGGCAAGTTATTGCCATCGGTCTCTTTCTGTATCCATTGCGTCAATATCCTGTCGAGTTTTTTCACGTCGATCGGTTTCGAGATGAACGCGTTGAAGCCGTTCTTGAGGAATAGATCCTCGTTTCCCATTATGGCGTTGGCGGTAAGGGCGATTATAGGAACGTCGCGGGCGTACTCCGTGCCTATGTCGTTTCTTATCGCGCGCACCGTCTCTATTCCATCCATCTCCGGCATCATGTGATCCATGAATATTATATCGTATCGCGGCTGTTCGGAGCGTATCGCCTCTATCGCCTGCATACCTGTCGTCACGCAGTGCACAGTGAGTTCATACGGGGACATCAGTGCCTTCGCGACGTCGAGGTTCGTTGTCACGTCGTCGACGACGAGCGCCTTCCCGAACGGCATTGGAGTGCGGGCAAAATTTTTCGAAGCCTGATGTTTCATAAGGCGGAATGTTCTGAGGTTATTCGCCGTATGCGAGCCTATCGGATCCGGGTTCGTGATTTTCTGGGGTATCCGCGCGGTGAACGTGGATCCAACCCCGTATTCGCTCTCGACCCCGAGCTCTCCTCCCATCATATCGACGAGGTTTTTGCATATCGACAGCCCCAGACCCGTGCCGCCGACCCTGAGGTTCTTCGCCCGGTCGAACTGCCTGTACTCCACGAACAGATTTGGGATGTCCTCTTCTTTGATGCCGATTCCGGTGTCGCGGACGACAAACGCCAGCCACGCATCATCACCGTTACGCTCGCATGTGACGTCGAGCGTGACTGTGCCTTCGTTCGTGTATTTGAACGCGTTCGAGAGCAGATTGTTCAATATCTGCCTTATCCTTATCTCATCGCCAAAGAACCTCATTGGAGTGTCCTCGTCGATCGTCGTCTCGAACTTGATGGATTTAGAAGCTATCCTCACTATGTTCTGCTGAATCGTATCGCTCATCATATTCGTGAAGTCGTATTCCGCCGGCACTATCTCGAATTTGCCGGAGTCTATCTTCGACATGTCCAGTATATCGTTTATTATGCCGAGCAGGGTCGAGCCGGACGAGTATATTTTCTCTATGTTTGAGCGTGTGCCGTCCGCCAGCTCGTTGCGGAGCTCCGCTTCGCTCAGCCCCATGATCGCGTTGAGCGGCGTGCGAATCTCGTGGCTCATGGACGCCAGAAAGACGGTTCGCGCGCGCGCGGCTCTCTCCGCCATGATCTTTGCCTGCGTCAGCGCCGTGACGTCCGAAACCCAGACGAGCAGGGTGTACATCCCCTCGTAGAGGAACGGGTAAATCGTTATGAGCGTGTCCATCCTTCTGCCGTTCGCCCCATAAAGCTGGATAGGACAATCCCGTACCGGTTTGTCGAGAGCGAGCGAAGAGAGCATCTGGCTGCGCTGTTCGAGGTCGACGTAGACGCGCTCCATCCGGTCGCCGGGACGCAGGCCCAACATGTCGTATCCCTTATCGTTGATTTTGAGCGCAATCCCGTTGCGCACGGTGATAATGGCGGTCGGGCTCGAGTTTTGCAGCTCCTGGAACGTTCGGCTTATTTCGGACTGGTCTATGATCGCTATTATGGCGCCGTGGTGAGAAGGCGGCGCTCCTTCCGGCATCACGGATATGGACACGGGAATTACTCCGTCCTCCCTGTCCATAATGAGGATGTTGTGGAGCCTGGTTTCCTCATTGCCTCCAGCCGCTCTTCTCAGCGCGCAGTCGATGTCGTCGCACACCACGCCTCCCATATGGCAGTGTCTGACTGCGGAAAAGAAATCGCCGCCCCTGAGCTCCTCCTCCGTATATCCCAGCATCTCCAGTGTGCGCGAGTTCATGAAATTTATCCTCATATCGCCGTCCAGCTCGAGAATGGCTTCGTCCGCCATATTCAGTATGAGGCTCGCGTGTTCGTTGGCTTTCTGGAGCTCCTCCGTTCTTTTCGCCACGAGGGACTCCAGGCGGCTGTTCTGCGCGGCGAGCGCGTCGTTTGCGGCGGAAGCGCGGCGTTCCATCCTGCCCGCCTTGTCCAGCGCCTCCTTCAGATGGCTTATCATTATGTTGAACGCGCCGAACATCGTTCCGAATTCGTCGTCGCTCGTCTCCAGCCTGCCGGAAATATCGCCGGCCACAACGGCGCGGGCGAAGTCCATGCCCTGCCTCAGCCTCGGGATGACCGAGTTCGCGAGTATTTTGGCGCATATGACGGCGATGAGGAGAATCACAAGATGCACAATTATATTGGTGTTTCTGAACGTATAAAGCGATCTGTATAAGCTCGCCCGCGGCGCGTATGACACCAATTCGAGGCCGATCCTCGGGAGCGACGTGAAAAATATCAGGAGGTCTTCCTCGTCGCGCATACCGGCGTCGCCGAATCTCGCCTCCGGATATAGGAGGTTGTGTTGGCAAATGCTCACGTCCCGCGCCTTGTTTCCCTCGCGCAGGATAACGGCGCCATCCTGGTCGACGAGGAATAAGGCGTTATCCCCGCTGTAACCGAATGAGTTCATCGTGGGAATGTCTATGAGCTCGTGCATGCTGACGGTGACCATCACCGCGCCGACAACGGAGTCGTTGGTCCTGACGGGCGCCGCTATTATGAAATTATACTTCGACGGGTCGTCCGGTCTTGGTTCGAAGGCCGTGCGGAGGTATCCCTTCATGGCTTCGGAAAAATAATCCCTGTCCGCTATGTTTCCGAGAAATGACGTGTTATAGTTGCTCGATATGAGTACGAGGCCGGACGAGTTCACTATGGTTATGGAGGAGGCGTTGGGCAGGAGCGCCTGGATGCCGAAGAGCATGTTCCTCGTGGCCTGATAATCTCTGCCCTTGGGATCGCCCGCGAGATAATCGACCGTGCTGGAATGGGTTCTTATGAGTTGTACTCTTTGAAATACGTCAAAGACCCGCCTTTTTATTTCATTTTTAATTTCCCTGACAACAGAGGTTTCCTTGGAGTTCAATGTGCTCACTATCTCACGCTTGAAAAGCGCGTAGTTTAGAAGAGCTGTTCCAGAGACTCCCAGCAAGATGGTTATGATTGTGACAAGATAAAATCTTGTCCTTATCAGCATATATGTGTACCTCCGATAGTTTTTTATGTATTTCGCAGGTTGGGGTTAATATAACATGAGGCGATTTAAAATATTTCTGTTTTTTTACGTTATAATGATTCAGTTTTTGCGTATTAAATCATGAGCGGCATAGGCGATTATTTTGAAATGATTCAGTAGAGCCCTCCGCGTCAATATCCTTGCGCCGCCGAAGTATTGACTACGATATGATTATCTTGGCGTATTTTACTGGCAACACATGATAAACTCATAACAGAAGAAATCATAGGATTGTTATATAAAGGTGGGCAATATGAAAACATTGAACCAAATGCTGATTGCCGAGGCAACGGAGTATGATTTCAAATCCGAGCCGGAACTGAAAAAGCCGAAAAGCTGGCTGAAAACCGTGAGCGCATACGCCAACGGAATAGGCGGCAGTATTTATTTCGGCGTCTCCAACGATGGGCATGTATTGGGCTTGGCTGATGTACAGTCAAAAGCCGAAGAAATCAGCGAACTTATAAAAACAAGAATAGAACCGGCGACAACCTTCCTGCTCGAACCTTTGACAATAGAAGATAAAGATATATTGAGGCTTGAGATAAAATCCGGTCAGTCGACGCCATATTACTATTCGGGGGACGGCAATAAACTCGCCTATATCCGTTTGGGCAACGAATCGGCGCCAGCGCCGTCACATATATTGAATGAACTTATTCTGAAAGGCAGCAATCAGTCTTTCGACGTACTGGAAAGTAAATACGCTTTTCGTGATTACAGCTTCACCCTCTTTGAGGCGACATACAAACAAAAGACTCGTAACTCGGTTGAATCCCCCAGAGATTACGTGTCCTTTGGTCTGCTCTGCGAGAACGGACAACTGACTTTCGCCGGAGCGCTCATGGCCGATCAGTGTCCCGTTTATCAGTCGAGGGTATTTTGTACGCGCTGGAACGGCCTCTCGAAGGGGTCGATTTTTATCGACGCTATTGACGACGAGGAATACAACGGAAATATCATTGTACGATGATCGCCTGGAGGTAGTATCTCCTGGCGGGATGATTGACGGCAAACGGATTCAGGATTTGAACATTGACGAAGTGGCCTCAGTCCGCAGAAATCCGGTAGTATGCGATATTTTCCATCGTTTGAAATTTATGGAGCGCCGAGGAAGCGGACTTCGCAAAATCAGAGATGAATACGCGAGCGAGAGCGCCCCGTCCTTCCGCTCAACAGAGCAGGTTTTTATCGTAACGCTGAGGAATATGAATTTCAATGTGGATTCTGAAACCCCAAATCGTAGTAGTACCGATGGCACCACTGGCGCCGATTGTGGCACCAATGGCGCCGATCACGGCGCCGAGGAACGATTGCTGAAAGTTCTTGAACTTATAAAAGCCGATGAGAAAATATCCACGGCAAAGATAGTTGAAGCCACTGGTATACCAAAAAGAACCACGATGAGGTATATATCGGAACTCAAACGGCGCGGAGTCATTATACGCCGCGGGACTCAAAAAAATGGGCAATGGGAAATCTTGGAGTAACAAGCGCATGGACACGATGGAAAATCAAAACATCGAATGGAAATCGGGGACGATATGTTGCCGCTCTCCCAACTTGTCATCAAATAGCTTTCAGCAAGTGCCGAATTTTGCTTTCTAAATCTGTCGAGACCACTCCCACGAAGGCGCAACGCGAGATATTTACTGCATTCAGCTTGGGGGACAAATAGCATAAATCATGAGCGGCATAGGCGATTATTTTGAAAATTACTCATTAGAACCGTCATTAACTCCCCGGTTTTTCTCTTCCGCACTGGAAATAGTTTCGTTTGTATCAAGCGCCGCGTTTTCCATATCCTTCGCCGCCTTTCTCCGGGCGTTCTCCGCTTTGCCATGAGAATCAATATACAAGATATTGGCTTAACGCCCCATATCCATACCGCGATTAAAAATCTTTTTCAGCGTTTCAAATTCGGCGTTTGCGCCCCTATTTGACATTTTCTCGCGTATATCCTCAATTTTACTTTGTATAGTTTTTCTCTCGTCCAAGGATAAGGGCCGTTTACGTTCTTCTTTGACGGCTTTACCCGCGCCCATTCCCGGAGAAGGCCGCCTGAAAGTATTTTCGGCGCTTTCATTCCTGTATATTTCTTCCCCTGCCCTGTTATAAACGCTGATACTATCTATCGGGCTATTCCGTTCAATAGCTTCGGCGGTTTGAGGCATGTTTCCAAATGCCTCGTCGTGGTTCTCCATTGGCGTCCACCGCGCAATGCCGCCCTTTGCTTTTTGATCTTCGTACCGATTTACAATCCTGACACTGCTTACTTGCTCATGCACTGCCATAACCATAACACCAATCTGATAGCCTTGCTCTTTGAGATACTCGATTGTACTCATTAAAGGCTCTTTGTTCCGCATTGTCGCCTCGAAAATGATATTTCGTTTTTCTTTAACCGCCGCTCCTAAAAGTCTTGGCGTCCATTTTCTAACATCAGGGTCCGTCATTTCGGCAAAACCCTTATCATGCTGCCTGTATATATTTTCCGCTTGTGGGTGATAAGCGCGATAATCGTCTCCATTTATCACTGCGACGGGCTGATTGTCGAAAACGTTTTCCCTCGCTATTTCTGTGAGCCTCGATTTTCCAGAGCCGGGCTGTCCCCCGAGAATAACTATACGAGGCTGTTCTTGAGGAACAGTATCCGCGAGCATATCGTCTAAAAGACCGCGAAAGATATATTCGTGGTCTTCTTTGGGTAATTTGTAGCGTTCGTCAGGCATTAGCCAATCTTTCCCGGATAATGGGCGTATACCGCTCAATAACAGAACGTTTGACTTCATCATTGCCGCTGTATATATCCTGCCGCTCTCTACTCATTACGCGAAGAGCCCTTCGCATTTCCCCGATTTTAGCCGCGTCGGGGTTCTCTTTTTTCTCTTCATGAAATATATCTGTTGACATAAAACCCATGATTGTGGCTATCGTGTTTATAGCGTCCTCATCAATCGCGAATTTTTCAAAGCAAAAAACATCTGCCTCGGTTTTTGTTGTTTCTGCCGATTTCATGTTAAATCCCTCTTTCTCGCGTATATCAAATATTTTACCCCCCATTGCAGGTGAGTGCGCTGTATCTGGAATAATATATGATGCGGTCTCATGGTAGTTCGTTCCTTATCCTTTTGCGGACAGCTTTAAAGCCGCGTGTTTTACGGCCTCGCGTACGGAGGGGGTTTTGTACGGATGGCCGACCGGGTCGGTCCTGACGTTCACCCTGCCCCTCCGGTTCTCTATTCTGATGTGATAGTGCTGTTCGAACCCTTCGTCCACTGATATTATCTTAACTAGCGCTTCGTCGTCCCCATTCCAGTATATATCGCGGAACATCGCCCTGTAGTCGGGGCCCTCGACGACATTGCCCTCGAGTGAGGCGACTTTTTGGCGGAAATCTCCGCCGGTTTGTGAGATCGTCTCCGTACATTCAGTCATATTGTCATCCCCGATATCGGTGCGGGCCTCTGTCAAGCCCTGTTTTTTTCGCGCCGTGAGCTGGAACGTATCCCGCCCCATGGCGCGCCATTTGCGCTCGTATTTAGTGACGTAATCGCGTTCGGGGTTCAGGATCGCGGGCCCCGTATCGAACGAGTCGCACGACGCGAAAACGTCCCGTGTGTCCCGCGCGTACCAGCCGACGTCGGTCGCTAACGTGAATTCGCCGCCGGGCGCGATATATGACGCCAGCAGTTCGGCGAAGTCGTTTCTCGCCACGCGCCGCTCCGCGTGCCGTCTCTTCGGCCAGGGGCAGGGAAAATTCATAAAAACTCCCGACACGCTCTCCGGCTCGAAGGCGTATTTCATTATATGCCTCGCGTCGCCGCACATGAGCCTGATATTGCGCGATCCGCCCGCGAGCGCCCTACGCGCGGCCTTCGTTACGCACCACTGCGACACCTCTATGCCGACGACGAGCGAATAGCGTTCGGATAACGCCAGATGCCGCAAATACTCGCCGTTGCCGAAACCTATCTCGAGCGCCACGGTTCCCGAATGGCGGCCGAATCTGCCGTTCCCTGCCCCCACGATTATATCGCTGAAATTCCAGTACATGTTTTTTAAATACCGCTCGCGCCCAATTTGGCGCTGGCTCGCTCTATCCGCTCTATCAGCACGGTCATTTTTCCGCCGCAGACCATGCCGTTCTCATCTGCCGAGTCGGTCATGTCCACGGTTTTGAACACGAATCCTCCATTTTTGATTATATCGCGAGCGTCGCGCGTCACGTCCGCCTCCGCGCATCCGCCTCCTATGCCGCCTATCGCGTCTCCGCCCGATTTCACCACCATCTTGGCGCCGGCCTCGCGCGGCGTGGAGCCATCGGTGGATATGACCGTCACGAGCGCGCCTGTTTCGTCGTCCGCGAGGGCGAGCCATTCGAGCAGCTCCATGTCGGCGCATGACGCTCCGCTCCGCGCCATAGCGGAGCCTCCGTCGTCCCACGAGAACTTCATGCGCCGTTCCTTCACGACCTCGGCCAATATCGATATGACTATCTCCTCCGGAGTGACCGCCCCTATGGCAAGCCCTATGGGGGAGTGGAGACGATCCACGAGCTCAGGGTCGAAGCCCTCGTCCTTCATCTGACGGCGCACTATGGACACTCTGCGGCGGGAGCCGATCATTCCGGCGTAGTATGGAAACTTTCCGCTCAATATTGTCTTCAGGCAGTCCTCGTCATGTTTGTGGCCTCTCGTCACTATTACGACATAGTCGGACGGGCGTATGTCGACGAACGCGGCGGCATTTTTGAACGACTCGCAGATGACCTCCGACGCGTCGGGAAAACGCTCTTTGTCGGCGAACGCCGGCCTGTCGTCGTACACGACTACGTCGAACCCGAGCATGGACGCGATATGAGCGAGCGGGACGGCGATATGCCCTCCGCCGAAGATGAACATGCGGCTTTTTGGCAGAAAACGCTCCACTATCATGGTTTGAGGACCGTTTTTTTCGATATATAGCGAGTCCTCGCTTCCGCGTTTGTTCGTCCATCCGGAGGCGGCGTCGCCGGAGTGCAGCGTATGCGCTATGCTTCCAGCGCCGCACGTGGTGACAAGAATGGTTTCCTCCCCATGTTTCAGCCCCTGAAGAAGTTGAGCGTACATGTATCGCATAGCGTTTCCTCCATTGCGGCATAATTTCACAAAATATAACACATCGGAAAAAATTGGAAAAGCCCATTTTGTACTGTGTATGCGGGCGAGAGGGCTTATGCCGGCATACGATAGTATATAATTTCATGTGGGATCGATTTTAGATGGAGGGTTGTCATGTGATAACGGAAGATATTCACGCCTCGCTCATGGAGACGCGCAAACGCGCGGCCGGTCTCGAAGGGCGCGCGCGAGATATCGCGGGTTTGCTCTGCGCCGAGAGTTACGGCGGCGAGCTTACGCGGGCGCTCTGGCTGCCGGGCGTGTCGCATATCAACGAGATTTTCACGCCGGACAGCGACGAATACAGAGCTCTCGAAGCGCTCATCGGAGAGGACGACGCGCGCCTCGCTCATGAGATGTGGAACGCGTGCGTCAACCATCCTTATCAGGAAAACCCCCGCATATCGCGCTCGTATCGCTCGATTCGTCACAGCGCCGCCTACATACACAGGGTCGTCTATATTCTTCAGGCGTTCATGCTGGCCTGCGCGGATGGATTTTCGGTGGAGCGCTATCTCGACGGGAGGGCGGCGGGCGATTTCCCCCACGCGTTTCCGTTCGAGCATCGCTTTGTGTCGAACGCCATCGCCTCCTCGCTCGACAGGCGCGATGAGCGGTCGGACGCGATACTGTCGAGGATATCGGAGATGGTTTCCGTTGGGGCGCGGCGCGGCGAACTTAACGGCGCTATCGTTTCCGGCCTCCTCAAATCGACTCGCGACGACGCCATAGACATAGTCCTAGGGCTGATACGATCCTCCGATATCGGGGATGAGGCGAGGCTGTTCGCGGCCGAAAAAATGGACTCCGGCTCCCGGCAGGCGTTCGTAGGGATATTGAAACTCATGATGGAGGAGGAGCTGCCGGAATACGCGCGCGTGGCGGAGGCGTTTTTCTCATGCGCCGGAATTGGCCTTATCGCGGCCGGAATGTCGGATCGGGCCAGAATGTTGATAGAGAGCGCGTACAAGTGCGTCACTGACGACGATTACCGGGCCGGCGCGCTGGGGTCGCCAAACCCGGTCGACGCGGTCGTCGCGCTGTGGAGCCTGTCGTGGCATGGGATAGAGTTTGCCGAGGCCGCAGCGCGGAATATTCTGAGCAAAGACGCCCCGAGACACAAAAAACTCGCCTCTTTATATTTCACGTCGCGCCTGGGATTGGACGGCGTTCAGTACGAGATAGCGCGCCAATGCCTCGACGATCCCGATATCGCGGGAGACATGGAAATGATGGCGTGGGTGATGAGCTCTCTCGGGGGAGACGGAAACAGCCCCCTCAAATTCATCACGATCGGGGCGGGAGCGCGGAGCCCATATATCCGATTTGTCGATCACGGCGTCGTGAGGCTGACCGAGGACGAGAGGGCGGGTTACGGCGTCTCGCTTCAAGGCCGCGCCGACGCCTTCCCTCCCGAAAAAGAGAGCTTCACATTCGCCGACAGCGTAGCGCCCGGCATAAATGCCGAGTATTCCAGATCCGGAGTGATCGCCGTCATGTTGAACGTCTCACCGGAGGGCCTCGCCCCTTCCCCGGACGCGTCGGAAAAAGACCGGGACGACTCTCCCTGCCCGACTCTCCCGGACGTGCCGGAGACGCTCGATTTCCCCGCATTGATCGGCATGGGGCTCGATGCGGACGGGATGGCTGGGTATGTGCGCGACCTGTACTCCGCGATGAACGACGCGCTGACGGAGAACATCTCCCTGCGATACACGGTCTCGGACGGTTTTGGAAATGAATCCGAGGCCGCGCTCGGCGAAGGAGTATCTATTCTGCCATATGAACCTCCGTCGCCCGGGGAGCGATCCACACTGGACGACTACCCTCTCGCGGAAAAATGGAGGGAGATACTGGGCTCGCTGGACGCCTCCGGCGCGTTTTTGTTCTTTGTTTCCCACATCGGCGCTTTCTCGGATAACGCGCGCCGCGCGGAGCTGTTCGAGGCCATGCCGGGCGGCGGCCCCGCAGCTGATTTCGCCAGGTGCGTCTGCCAAATTCAGCAGCCTTTGTCGGGGCGCTTTGGGTATGCCGGAAAGATAACGGAGCTCATACGCGCCATGACGGCGGAATTTCCCGCGGACGAGCTGTACCGGCCTCTGCGCGGTTTCGCGCTTTGGGCGCTGCGCAACAGGGGATTATTCGGCACATGCGCTAAAAGTTTGCGCCGAACCATGTATTTTGAGCTCATGGAGTCATTGATCGGCCTCATGAGAGTTATATCCAGCCGTGCGTCGGACGAGATTTTCGCGGATTTTTTCATGATAATTTACGCTTGGAGCCGGGAATCCGAGGAGGCCCGGAAGTATGTGCCGGCTCGGGACGCGGCCAGGGCGTACAGTCTCGGACTCCTGGAGCGGGACGATATGATCCGTTTTGTCACGATGATAGCGGCTCGAAGCGGGCTGATGAGGAGTTTCGACAGGTTCGGGCTGTCGGGGGACTATGACGAACTCCGCAAAATAGCCCCCGGATTTTTCGATGATGTGATAAATCCTGTCGCGCAGCGCGCGGCTGACGCCGCAAAAAATCCGGGAGACCGCGAAACGGAATATCGGGCCATAGCCGCGACGTTGCGATATATTCCCGGCACGAGGCATTTCGCGGACATACTGGAGCGTTCGGGCAAAGAGCCGTTCGACCGCCGTGTGCGGGGGGACGGATATCTCGCTAAAATGTCGATGCCGAGTCATCTGCTGTATCGCTCGTATCCGGCGGACGGCGAGGATGCGGGCACGCTTCGCGAGATGATGGCAGGAAGGAATATCTCCGACCAAAGGCTGCTCGACGGGGCGATGTTCGCGCCGCAATGGACGGGGATAGTGTCGGGTTATCTCGGCTGGGACGGGCTCGCGTCCGCGATGTCGTTCTTCCAGGCCCACGCGAATGATATCCGTACCGCCGACAGGGAGGCCGCCGCCGCCCGCCATTCGTCGATTACGATTCACGGGATGGACGCCGGCGCGGTGGACGCCGCCTGGTTCGAGGATATATACGAAGCTCTGGGAGACGAGCGTTTCGATATGCTGCTCGAAGCATCGAAGAATATATCCGGCTCGTCCCGCCACAGACGGTTTATGCTCTTAACGGACGCGCTTAGAGGACGCGTGACGCCGGAGGACGCGAAACGCGGAGCGGCGGAGGGCCGATCCGCCATTCACGCGCTATGCCTGAGCCTCATACCGCTGAATAAGGCGAACCTGGCGTCCGATTCGCTCAGGAGATATGACCTGCTTCGGAAATTTTCGCGCGTCCGCCGGAACGCCGCCGCTCATCTTGAAACGGCGGTATCGAACCTCGCCGTCGGCGCCGGATACTCCGACGCGGCCCGTTTCGTATGGGCCATGGAGGGGGAGAAGTTTCGCTCGCTCGAGGAATATATGACGCCCCGCGCCGTAGGCGATGTGGAGGCGCATATCGAAATATCGGCTTCCGGATTGCCCGCGCTCGTGGTTCGAAGGGATGGAAAATCCCTGCGGGGCATGCCCGGCGCTCTCAAAAAAGACCCATATGCCGAGGAGCTCGCCGCCGCGGCGAATATGGCTCGCGGCATACGAGATCGCGCCGCGTCCGCGCTGGAACGCGCCATGGAGCGAGAATCGGAGTTCGGAGCGGAGGAACTCAGAATGTTGTCGGCGAATCCAGTAATAGGGCCGATCATAAAACATCTCGTCTTCGCGGCGGTTGGAGAGGATGACCGTGTGTTCGGCTTCCCTGGCGAACTGCCCGACGCCGGCGCTTTCGTCATCGCCCATCCGTTTCATATGTACAGGGCCAGGGTGTGGGACGACTACAGGCATAAATTGTCGGAAGAGGGAATTTCCCAGCCATTCGATCAGGTTTTCCGCGAACTCCATATGCCGACGGACGACGAAATTGAATCGAGCGTATCGAGGAAGCGCGAGGGCGGACGCGTGCGCCTCGCGACGTCGGCGGCGCTCATGAGGGCGCGGGGATGGACGGCTGACGGCCGCGCCGGGCTAAGATATGTGTTCCGCAGAGAGAACATCGTCTCCGCGATAGCATCGCCGGGCAACTGGTTCGCCCCGACTGACGCTGACGCGTCGATAATCGGGGGCGTTTCGTTCGCGACCCTTGAAGGCGCGCCGGTTCCGATCCGATCCGTGCCCGAGGTAATTTTTTCGGAGGTCATGCGCGACGTCGATATGATGGCGGGCGTCCTGTAAAAAACATGAGGAATCGCTGATTAAATGTTGTTTATGTGAAATTGCCCCAAAGTTATTTAATCGGCGGTTCCCTAAAAATTATACTGATCCACGTTTTCTATCGTGAACTCCGTTCTCTTCGGAAGCAGGATGACCCCGGAATTCGGCGCGCTGTAGGCTTTTGGATCCAGCACCGTATTCGGCATCACCTCTATGGTGCCGATCTCCGGGACGTTTATCTTGTCCCCAACTTTTATGGCGCGCCCGGAGGCGAGAAGAGCCGCCATATAGCAGGCGAGAGCCCCTTGCTCCCGGGAGTCCCACAGTCCCCAGCGCTCCACCGTCCCTGCCTTGCAGAAGTCCCTCATGGCGTTAGGCGAAGCGAAACCGGTGATCGTCACGTCTTTCGCCGTCTTGCCCAAATTTCGCGCCGCCGTTGCCTGCCCCGGCAGCGACGTCGGATCGTTGCAGATTATCACGTCTATATCCGGATGCTCCGCGAAAATCGACTCTCCGACAGTTACGGCTTTTTGGAGGTTGTTATCGCTGTGGTAGTTGCCGGGGGCCGCGTTTATCCACTTGGGGTAAGCGCGTTTTATGTAATTTTCCCCTGCGGCGCGGCATGAGTTCTGATCGGTCACGGACGCGCTCGAATAGTGCCACGCGTATTTTATTTCCTCGAGCGCCGGTTTTCTGCCCCGCGAGATGAGGCTTTTCGCGGCCATTTCAACGAGCATTTTGCCGAGCTGATCCGGCGTCCCCTGAGAGACCATTAGCGAGCGCGCGTCTCCGTTCGCGTCGGAGTCCCATGTCGTGACGTTTATGCCGCTTCTCATCGCGCGTTTCAGGACGGTATCGAGCCCTGGGGCGTCGAGCGCCGAAATGCAGATGGCGTCCACGTTCCGCTGCTGGATGACCAGGTCTATGATCGATATCTGATGCTGGACGTCCGCTTCCTCGTTGCCGCGATATTCGACGGTGAAACCGTTGCGGGCCGCAAATGATCGCGCGCCCTCGTGGGCCGCCTCGAAAAACGCGCTGCCCGTCATCTTGGGGATCAAGAGGATCTTTACGTTTTCTATCTCGGCGCCCCAAGCGGAAGCGGCCGCCAGAATGGAGCAGAGCGCCGCTGTTGCCATGCGGATTTTTTTTGCGAACATGCGCTATCAGCCTCCTTATTCGAGGCTACGAGTCGAGCAGGTATCTCCTCAGTTTGCCCATGACGTGCTCGAGGTCGAGAGGTTTGCCCAGGTGGTCGTTCATGCCCGCCGCGAGACAGCGTTCTATATCCTCTCTGAATACATTGGCGGTCATAGCGACTAGCGGTATCTGCTGTGCCTTCTCGATGTCGAGCGCCCTGATGCGTCGGGCCGCCTCGTAACCGTCCATCTCCGGCATCTGGATGTCCATGAATATGAGATCGTATCTGTCGGGGGATTCGCTGAATATCCGCACGGCCTCCGCGCCGTTCACCGCGCAGTCTATGACGAGATTCGTGGATTCCAGGAACGATAACACTATCTCCCTGTTTATCTCTATGTCCTCCGCCAGTATTATGCGGCGGCCGCTGAGATCGGGGGATTCGTTCCGCTGTTTCTCCTCCTCGTATGACGCCAGCAGGTTGCTTTTGCCGAGACATTCGTTTATGCAGGCGGCTATCGGGGAGGCAAACAGTGGTTTGCTCAGGAATTTGCTCACGCCCGCCGATTTGGCGTCGTCCTCTATCAGAGTCCACTCCGCCGCGGATATCATGATGACCACGTTGTCGGCCCCGCGCCACTTTATTCTGCGCGAGAGCTCTATCCCATCTATGCCTGGCATCTTCCAGTCGACGAAGTAGATGTCGTAGTTGCCGTTTTTATCGAGTAAATCGATGGCTTCTTCGCCGCTCGACGCTATGTCGCACGCGATGCCCAAAGAATCCATTATCTCTTTCAGGTAATCCCGCACGTCGCTTGTGTCGTCCACGGCCAGCACCCGCATATTGCTCCAGTTGATGCCCGGACGCAGCAGATCCTGGGGTTCGTCCTCGGCGCGAAGCGCCTGTATCGTGAACGAGAACTTCGATCCCTCGCCCAGCTTCGATTCTATCCATATGGTTCCGTTCATCATCTCGACGATGCGTTTGGAAATGGCGAGCCCCAGTCCAGTGCCGCCGAATTTGCGCGATATTCCGTTGTCCGCCTGTTCGAACGACGAAAAAAGCCTCGCCTGCTGATCTTCGGAGACGCCTATGCCGCTGTCCGTAACATCCACCTGGATCGTGCAGATGCCGTTCTCCTCCTTGACGAGTTTATTGTCCAGGCGGATGGCGCCCTCCTCGGGGGTGAATTTCACGGAGTTCGACAGAAGATTCGTGATAACCTGCGTCAGGCGCTGGTCGTCCCCCACGAGCAGCCTTGGGATGTGGTCGTCGATGTGCACGCTGAATATCTGGCGCTTTTCCTCCACGCGGAAGTTGATGACGCTCGCCACTTTCTGGAGCATCTTCTCGTAGTCGAACTCGGCGAACGAGAGCTCGAATTTGTTCGCCTCTATCTTCGACATGTCGAGAATATCGTTGATCACTCCCAAAAGATGGGTGGAGGCGTCGTTTATCTTGCCCAGGCAGTAGTCCTTGCGCTCTATGTTGTTCGCCGACTTGGCCACGGCGGTCATCCCTATTATCGCGTTCATCGGCGTACGTATCTCGTGGCTCATATTGGCCAGGAAGTCGCTCTTTGCCCTGCTCGCCATCTCCGCTCCCTCTTTGGCCTTGGTCAGCTGACTCACGTCGCTCATTATCAGCATGACGCACACGGGGCTCGCCTCCGAGGCGTTTGTTTCGCCGGTGGCGTTGCCGATCCTGCGAAGTTTGATGGAGTAGTAGAATTCCTCCCCGTTGTTGCCTTGTATCGTGACGTCCGCGTTGTAAGAGCCGAGGTCGGACGCGTCCCGGTCGAACAGATTCGAAGCGTCCTCCGGAAGGGCCGAGGATTCCCCGGTGGACAGTATGCCGGCAAGCAGGTGATCCTGGTCGAAAATCGCGCTGTGACGCGACAACAGGTCATTCATGTCGTCGTTGCTGAATATCAGCCTGTGATCCCCATCGAACAGCGCCAGAGCGCCAGGCATCACGTTCAGATGCGAACATATCACGTCGAGCGTGGAGTTGATGCCCGCTATAATCAGGTGATAGCTTCCGAGATGCGAAACGGCGTCGGCTCTGTCGTCGAGAGAACCGGCTCTCGCCGCGAGCGTCAGTCTTCCTATGTCGCTTATGACGCGCCTGATCGAGTCGGACATGTGGATAAACGCGGCGCCGAGCGTGCCTATCTCGTCCCGGCGATCCTTGAGCTCGGCGGGAAGGTTGCTCTCGAACTGTCCGAGCGCTATGCGTCTCGCCTCTTCGGTGATGGCTGCCAGCGGCTTCATAAGGATTTTTCGCAGGAAGAACGATATGACCAGAGTGAAAAAGGCCAGGGCGGCGGCCGTGATTGTGACGCTGATGATCAGGGCGCTCCGCACTGCCGCCATGAAGTCGCCGCGCGGCGCGAGTATGCCGAGCGACCAGCGCGTGCCCCTTATGGGGGAAAAACTGACGAACGCGGTTCCACCCGCCAGGTCGAGCTCCGCTGAACCGGTCTGCCCCTCCTTCATGAGCCGCATGACGTCCTGATTAGATTTGTCGTCGCCCAGGCTTTCGACGAGAGGCTCCATGCTGTAAACCTTGCCGAGATCCCTGTGGGCTATCAGATTGCCGTCCTGATTGATGATGAACGCGAGCCCGCTGGCGCCGACGTTGATGTTGCTCAGCGCGTCGCTCAGTATGTCGTATTTATAGCTTCCGGCAAGATAATAGGCGATGTAGGGTTCCATCGATTTGCCGTCTTCGGTGGGGCGGGCGCTCTCCACAGGCACGCCCATCACAATTTCGAGGCCGCCCGTTCCGACGGATGTGTCCTCTATGACGAGATTGTCCGTCCCCTGCATCAGCGTGTATAGCGTAGTGCCGAGTATGCTGCGGGGGCTGTCGTCGCTGCCGGTGAGCAGCGTGCCGTCCGTCTCGTAAAGGCCCAGCCACACAAACTCTATGCCGGCCATAACGCCGTCGATGACCTTCTGTTTGTCCCTGGTGAGGTTATATCTGGAGTAGAGGCTGTTGTTGTCTCGGATCAGGAAGAAACGGTCGCCCATCATATGCATATTGCCCTCTACGCTCTGGGCCGCCGTCTTGGCTATGGGTTGGAGGATGCTGAGCAGTATCGTGTTCGTCAGCGAGTTCATGAAGTACGTCATGACGGCGACGAGCACCGCCGCCAGTATGACCACGGACAGCAGCGTTATGGACAGTATGCGCAGCGTTATGCTTTTGTTGGTCTTCATAAAGCCGTCAGTTTTCCTCGTGCGGCGCGCTCACGAAAGCGACCTTCCTGTCGCCCGCGAGCGCCTGAACTATTACCGCGTCGGCGAGTATCTTGAACGAATGATATGAATTAGTCGCGCCGGACATGGCGTCGATGTCGCCCGTGTTCTGATTCGCCAGCAGAGCCGAGGCGTAAGTCCTCGTGTATCTGTTAGGGTAGTTGCCGTCTATCTCGTTCATGAGGCGCATATATTTCATGTCCCACGATTTGATGAAACCGCTGGCGTTTTTTGCGTTGTACTCGGCCGTCACTATCTTGCCGTTGTTGACGTATATGGTCAGAAATTCCTTCCATCCGTGGTCGTATTCCACGACCTCGGCAGTGTAATACCCGTCTTTCATGTTCCCCTGAGCCTCAGGAGCGTTGGAAAATTTGTATCCGACGGCGAGAATCACCACTAGAATTAAAACCGCATAGATTTTTTTCATTGACGGCTCCCCCTATCCAGCGGTAAATATGAAAGACAAAGTATTATTTTAATAACTATTATATCATTATTATAAAGCCCCCGTACAGTTTTACGTCACTCCCCGCTGTGGTTTCACCCGATTTTTATGGTTCATCGTCTCTCCGAAAACGCGCTCATCACGAACGGGATCAGCCATATGGCGAAGCAAACCATTTTGGCCCGCGCCGATGTCGGCGAAATTTTACGATCCCTGTCGACAGCCGTGTCCATACATGTTTCCTCCTATCGAAATTTTTCATGAACTTGCCAGGCAAAAAAGAGTCAAAGACTTTAAAAGGTATCTTTTGAAGTTTGCTGATTATACCTTAAAAGAAGCATCATTTATTGAGAATCGGCGTGAGGTGTGCCATAATATATTAGCAGAGAGGAAGTGAGTAACGTGCCACAAGAAAATAATGTAGTGTCCAACGACAACCGGGACGTTATATCGCTGTTCTCTGGAGCTATGGGTTTGGATATTGGTTTAGAGCTTGCGGGATTGAATGTGAATGTCGGACAAGACATAGATGCGTCTTGCGTTGCGACTATGCAAGCAAACGGGCACAAGGTAATCTCCGGCGATATTCGCAACGTTACGCCGGAACAATTGTTGGATATAACCGGACTATCACAAGGCGAACCGTTTTTGATTTGTGGCGGTCCTCCTTGCCAGCCATTTTCCACGGCGGGAAAACGGCTCGGCATTAACGACCCTCGCGGCAGTTTGTTTATGGACTTTATCAGAATGATTGACTATATCCGCCCAAGGTTTTTCCTTATGGAAAACGTAAAAGGGCTGATGTCCGCGACCGTTGATAAGGATTCGGCAGGTACGTCCGTTTTGGACGTTGTGTTAGCGGAGTTTGAGAAGCTGAAATATAAAACGGTATTCGGTTTATTGGACGCTGTAAACTATGGCGTACCCCAATTTCGTGAGCGTTTTGTCCTAATTGGCAGCCGCGATGGCGAAGAAATATTTCTGCCGTTTCCGACTCGGTTTCAGAAACACCAAAAGCCCGAATATCGCTGGTCTACACTACGGTCGGCGATAGAGGATTTGGAAGAAGAAGCGGGGGAGTGTACATACTTCAGCGATGAGCGTATGGCGTTTCTGCGTATGGTTCCAGCGGGAGGAAACTGGCGAAACCTCTCTGATGATTGCGTGGAGTCCGCTATGGGTGGAGCGTATAAGTCGGGCGGCGGCAAGGTCGGATTTTATCGGCGGTTATCATATAACGAACCCGCACCGACGCTTGTAACTTCGCCTGTTCAAAAAGCGTCAATGCTATGCCACCCCGTTAAGAACAGACCGCTTAGTGTCTGCGAATACGTCCGCATACAGCAGTTCCCGGAGGATTGGGTGTTCGTCGGGAATACCGCGAGCAAATACAGACAGATTGGTAATGCTGTCCCCATTGGTTTGGCGAGAGCTTTGGGCGAGGTCTTAATAGCTACGGCAGACGGAACCGCTACAATACGAACCAAGAGAACGCGCGGTACGGACGTTCATAATCGTATTCGCATCGCGATTGAAATGGGAGGCAGTTATGGCGATTAACAACAATAATTACAACGAACCCGAAGTAATCAAGGCTGTTGCCGTTGCGCTTGATGACTTTTATAAAATTCTGATAGCCAAACTGGGCAAGCTGAACATAAAAGCGGTTATGCGCCGCAAGAACCCGTACTTATTCAGAGCGAAGGCGATGAAGGGCGCGTCACAGATTGTTGACGCTTTATTGACGGCATTTGTGTCATCGTCCGAGGAAACGATTTTCGGCAACGTGTTTTTCGAGCCGATTGCGACAGCCGCCGCACAAGGGCAAAAGGCTCTTGCCGAGGGCGTTGACGTTATGGTAGAGCGCGACAACACGGTTTACGCTATCGCGGTTAAGTCTGGTACGAGCGTATTCAATTCATCAAGCAAGAAGAAACAGGAACAAAACTTCGCGGCGGCGCAAAAGTTAGCGCAGCAAGCTAAGAAACGGTTCGTGCCAATCGTGGGCTATGGTTATGGTAAGAAGAATCCGCCGAAAAGTGGTCGTCCGAAGTTTTATGAGGAACTGGCAGGGCAAGCATTTTGGGCGGAACTGACAGGCGATGAGGATTTCTATCTGAAGTTGGTGCGGTTTATGGAAGCTCTGCCCGAAAAATACGTCGAGGAGTTTGATTCCGCCTATCAGAAAGCGGCAAATAAACTCGTTCGTGAGTTTACGCTTGAGTTTTGCCGTGAGGACGGGTCTATTTACTGGGAGAAACTTGTAAAGTTTAATTCGGGGGTTTGATACATGATATTAGATGATGTCTGACTCTCGCTCGCCAATAGTGTTCGTGCCAGTGATAATTTTCCTCGCGCTCGCGACTCGCGTCAGATTGATAAAAAAGCCGCGCCCGGATATCCTGACCGCTTTAACGTTCCATCAACCACCCGACCAGACGAATTATGAGGGTGATCGCAACGATCACCAAAACTATGGGTCGCGTAAAATGCCGGACTTCCCGCCTGGCGCGTATGGTTCTGTTCATATTCATAACGCCGTAAATCGCAAAAAATATCATAACTATGCCTGCGGCTATTTTCACTTCCTGTTGCGGTCTTTTGCGTACCAGATGGCCAATCCCTGGGCGTTCAGCTCCATCGGGATCCCCATCAGCCGGCACGATTCGTCCGTGAAACAGGGGCAATTCTGAATGTCCCTCTCTTTGGCGAACAGTTTCTTGAAACCCTCCCTGATCTTTGGAAGATCGCCGTCCGTATTTTCCGCCAGCTCAACAAAGCGGTCGATCTGTCTGTAGAGGCTCGATTTGACATCGTCGTCGCACGGCATCTGCCCGAAGTGGGTGGGGTAGAGGAATTCGGGGCCGAGAGCCTCTATCCTCTTCATCGAGCTCCTCATGGCCTCGGGATCGAACTGCACAGGCGACGTCGTCAGCATGACGCCTATATTGTCTGGCCGCCTCAGCTCGAGGTACGACATCCCGAACGAGTCTCCCGTGAATACCGAGTTCGTATCGGCGTCGTGATATGCCATGTGGTGTCTCGCGTGTCCCGGCGTGTCCATGCATATTATGGTTCGTCCGCCGACGCGAAACTCGTCTCCGTCTTCCGGGATGTCAATCCTGTCCTCCGGCACAGGCAGGACAGTTCCGTAAAGGCGTTCCATGGTTTCCTCTCCGTACACGTCAGTCGCCCCTTTCACGAGCTTTTCGGGGTTTATGAGGTGTCTTGCCCCGCGTTTGTGCACCACGACGCGGGAGTTTGGGAATTCATTCGCGAATATGCCGGCGCCTCCGACGTGGTCGAGGTGGACGTGGGTTATGAATATGTAGTCGACGTCGCCGCCCGATATTCCGAGTTCGCGCATGGCGGCTCGCATCGGTTCGATAGCCGCGTTGTGGGCTGTGTCTATTATGGCGGCCCGTCCGCTGTCGCGCGCTATGTAGATTGAAGCGACTCCGCCTCCCTCGTAGCCCGAGTCGACGTTGTATATCCCGTTTTTGTAGTCCGTAACTTCAACATGTTTCATTTTCTATTTCTCCTCCTAAAATAGCTTGTTTGAGCGCACTGTCTCCGGAAATGGCGAGCCATTCCCCGACCGAGAGCTCCTCGGGGCGCGACATTTCGCCAAGAGAGTGGGACGACAGAATTTCAAGGGACTCGCCGCGCGTAATGTGAAACGAGCCGGCCCAGTTGTTCACGAGCGTCTTCCTTCTCGTCGCGAACGAACCCGAGAGCAGCCGCCGCCACATTTTGTCGTTCGCCGTCCCTGCCGACGTTTCGGATTGCCGCCGGAGCTTTATCTCGACGATAGCTGAATCGACGCGGGGCGCCGGGTAGAACGCGCTTCGCGGGACTTTCCTCACGACGACCGCTCCTCCGGAGGCCGCTATCGTTATCGACAGGGGGTTCGAGTCGCGCGACCCGGCGCCGGACGCCAGGCGTTTCGCGGCCTCGGCCTGGGTCATCAGCATCATGTACGTCATTCGGCTGCCCGAATACGCTTCGAGCAGCCGCCATATCACGGGCGTGGTGATGTGATACGGCAGGTTTGCCATTATGCGGGTGGGCACGACATCTAGCGCCGTGTAGTCGAACCTGACGGCGTCCTCCCAGTGCAGGGCAAGCCGCGGATCCGAGGCCAGCGGCTCAAGATCCGTTTTGAGCCTTGTGTCGATCTCTATGGCGTCGAGCCCGCCGCATCCGGACGCCATTATCGCTTTCGTCAGGACGCCGCTTCCCGGGCCTATTTCGAGCACAAAATCATCCGGCGTCAGGTTGGCGCGGGAAACCATCCAATCCGCCACTGATAAATCCCGGAGAAAATTCTGCCCTATATCGGTGTTGTGGCGGAATTTCACTGTTTTTTGCCGGGCGCTTCTTCAGAGTTTTCCTCCACGAGCGGCTCCCATCCGCCGCCAAGCGCCTTGAAAATACGTATCAGGTTGCTCGTCATCTGCCCGTCGCTTATTACGAGAGCGTCTTCCAGCGACAGAAGCGTCACCTGAGCGCCTATCACGTTGCTGAAGTCCGTGAGACCGTTTTTATACCTGTCGTCCGCGACCTCTAGTGCCGCTTTTGCCGCCTCGACGCCGTTTTTGAGCGCGGCGTTGCGGGCTGCCTCCTGAGTGTTGGCGGAGAGCGCGTTTCTCACCTCGGCGACGGAGGCCAGGACAATGCCCTCGTATGCCGCCAGCAGTTGCTCCTCGCGAGCGGTCTGCGCCTGGATGTTCTTCCTTATTGCGCCTCCGCGGAATATCGGGAGAGTGATACGGGGGCCTATTCCGAAACCGACGCTGTCGCCGGAGAACGCCGAGCGGCCTCCTCCGGCCAGGGTTTCGAGCCCTATCGAGCCCACGAGGAAGAATTTCGGAAGCAGATCCTTCTCTGCCGATTTGCGGGTGGCTATCTGAGACGCGAGCGCGCGTTCCGCCGCCCGGATGTCTGGGCGCTGGCGCAGCGCGTTCGCCGGTATTCCGGTGAATTCGTCCTCCTCGAAGAGCCTGGGCAGATCCTCCCGTCCTTCGAGCATGTCCTCGAGCGTCCCCGGAACGTCGCCGGTAAGAATCGCCATCGCGTTCAGCACGTTCTCCATGCTCGCCCTTATGGGCGGTATGGAGGCTTTCGTCTGTTCCACGGTGTAGCGCGCCTGGTTCAT
Source organism: Synergistaceae bacterium (assembly GCA_031289955.1). Lineage (GTDB taxonomy): Bacteria > Synergistota > Synergistia > Synergistales > Synergistaceae > JAIRKI01. Next base: position 22,257 of record JAITOL010000054.1, on the reverse strand, counting down.
GGCGAGGGAATCCTTGAGGCCCGCGTTATACTGGGATGTTAAAAGCGACAGCGTCTCCTCCTGAAGCGCGAGGTTGCGTTCCGCGATTCGCAGCCGCTCCTGAAGCGTGCAGAACGACGTGTAGTTCAGGGCGACCTCGGACGACAGCGTCACCCAGACGGCGTGAAGGCCGGCGTAGCTCGCTTCGAGGCTCGCTTCCGCCGCCTCCGTCTTGAGGCGTTTCCCGCCGAATATGTCTATCTCCCACGACGCGTCTATTCCGAGCTTCGTTATCTCGGTTCTCGCCCCGGCGGAAGCGGAGTTTTCCGACGCCTCGGAGTGCGTCCAGCTGTCCGCGTTGTCGAGCCACGGCAGAACCGCCGCTCTGTTGATCCCGAGCGCCGCGCGCGCTTCGAGCGCCCTGCCCCTCGCTGCCGCGAGATCCCTGTTGTTTTCAAAAGCCCTCATGACGAGAGCGATCATCGTTTCGCTGTCCATTCGCAGGAACCAGTGTTCGAGCGTTTCCCGCGACAGCTCCCTGCCCTCGTCCGATTCGGTGAATCCGTAGTTCGAGTATTTGTTTTCGTACTTGACGACGAGCCTCGTCCAGTCTCCCGACGTTATGGCGATCTCGTCCGGGACGGGCGGAGGAGTCGCGTCGCGCGCCTCTATTCTCCCCTCGTATCTGTTCATGAGCGCGCTCCACGCGTCGGGGTCCACTCCGGAGTCTACGGCGTAAGCGACCGTAGCGGACGCAATCACTGCCATAAACGCCGAGGCCGCGTTTTTAAAAATCTTTTTGGTCGGCCTGTTCAACAGGGTCAGCCTCCTTTTTCTTCGAGGAGAATATGTAGCCGAGTAGCCGTTTAATCCTCTCCCGGTTTGTCTGGAGCACGACATAGAGCCCCGGTATGAGGAATATGCCGAAGGCCGTGGCCATGCTCATCCCGAAGAACATCGTCGTCCCGACGTGTATCCTGCTTCCCGCGCCAGCGCCCGTCGCGAAAAGCATCGGCGAGACTCCGATGACGCAGGTGAGGGCCGTCATCATGACGGAGCGGAAGCGTTCCCTCCCCGCTTCAGCGGCGGCGTCGAGTATCGAAAGGCCGTGTACCTCGTGCTGTTCCTGCGCGAATTCTATGATGAGTATGGCGTTTTTAGCCGCCAGCCCCACGAGCAGCAGGATTCCGAGCTGCGCGTAGATGCTGAGCGACAGTCCTTTCACCAGTATGCCGAGCAGAGCGCCGAGCAGAGCGACCGGCAGAGACAGGATGACTCCCATCGGAACCGTCCAGCTCTCGTACTGGGCGACGAGGAAGAGGTATCCGAACGCGAGCGCGATTATAATGATCATTACCGTCTGCCCGGTGGCCTGACGTTCCTGGTAAGAGCTTCCGGACCACTCGATAACGTAGCCGTCCGGAAGCTCGGAGCTCATCCGCTCTATGGCCGCTATGCCCTGCCCGGTGGAGAATCCCGGGTTCATCAGCGCAGTTATCTGAGCCGCCGGGAACAGGTTGAACCGGCTGACGGAGCGGGGCGCCAGCGTGCGCCGGATCGTCGCGAACGTCTGAAGGGGCACGCGGGCGCCTGTAGAGCTCTTGACGTTGATGTTGAGCGTGCTGTCCATTCTGTTCCGGTACATCCAGTCGCTCTGGAGCATGACCTTGTTTACCTGCGAGCCGATGTTGATGTCGTTGATGTACGACGTTCCGAAATACGTCTGGAGCGTCGAGAATATAGTGGATACCGGAATCCCCATCATCTCGGCCTTTTCCCTGTCGATATCGACAAAGAGGTGGGGCGTGCTCGCCGTGTACGTGCTGAAGGCGAGCATAAACTCCGGCGCCTGAAATAGCTTGTATATGAATTCGTTCATCACGGCGGCGAGCCTCGTCGGGTCGCTGTCGATCCTCGACTGCAGGCGCATCTCGACGCCCGAGAGGCCCAGCCCCGGAATGGCGGGAGGGGATACGACGTTTATCCGGGCTTCCGGAATCCCGGCCGCTATCATGCGCACACGGTTCTCGATGGCTTTCTGATGCTCCTCCGGCGCTTCGCGGAATCGCCAATTCTTGAGGGCCAGCACCGCCATGCCTACGTTTTCACCCGAGTCGCCCATGAAGCTGAAGCCCATTATCGCCATGACGTTTTCAACGCCCGGGACGGCTCTGAGCTGAGGCATCAGCTGTTCCATGGCCGCCCTCATTCTGCCCTGCGAAGCTCCCTCCGGAAGCTGGATCATGGTGAGCACCGCGCCCTGATCCTCGTCGGGTATGAATGACGTCGGCGTCATCTTCATTCTCCACGCGGACGCTCCGGCGACGACGCCGAAGAAAATCAGGGTGACGATGGCGGATCTGGCTATCCACATGGCGCCCGCGACGTAGCCTCTGGTGACCGACGAAACGGCTCTGTTGAACCAGGCGAGCGGCCCCCGCATCTTCGGTTTCACCCCGGAGAGCATGTGGGCGCACATGGCCGGACTCAGCGTGAGCGCCACGATGAGCGAGAAGACGACCGAGAAAGAGATCGTTACGGCAAACTGGCGGTATATTTCGCCCGTGATGCCTCCCATGAAGGCAACAGGCACGAAAATAGCGAGGAAGACCAGCGTCGTCGCCGTCATCGGTCCCGTCACGTCGCGCATGGCCTGTATCGTCGCGTCCACCGAGTTCGAGTTGTCCCTTTCCATGACGAACAGAACCCGTTCGACCACAATTATCGCGTCGTCGACGACCGTTCCTATGACCAGGACGAGTCCGAACAGCGTCAGTATGTTGATGCTGAAGCCCAGCACCGCGAGCCCTATGAATGTGGCTATTATCGATATTGGTATGGCCGCGACCGGAACCAATGTGACGCGCCAGTTCTGCAGGAATACGTAACATACCAGCACGACCAGGATGAACGTCAGCATCAGCGTCGTGATTATTTCGAGTATGGTCGCCCGGACGAATTGTGTGGTGTCGTACCCTATGACGAACTCGACGTCGTCCGGAAGATTGCGCTCCAGCTCCGAAATGGCGGCGCGGACTCCGTTCATGACTTCGAGCGCGTTCGCGTCCGCCGCCTGGGTGAGCAGCATAGCGGCGCTCGGCTGCCCGTTGAGCTCCGCGCTCATGGAGTATTCCTCAGCGCCGAGCTCTATTCTCGCGACATCCCTGAGCCTGACGAGCCCGCCCTGTTCGGTCGTTCGCAGAATGACGTTTTCGAAATCCCGGACGTTCGACATCCGCCCCTTTGTGGTAAGCGAGTAGACCATCGGGCTTTCGGAGTTCGTGTTTCCGAGCCCCGCTCCTATCGAGCCTATGGACGCCTGCCTGTTCTGGTTGGATATGGCGGATGCGACGTCGGAAGTGCCGATCCCCAATGCCGCGAGCCTGTCGGGGTCGAGCCATATTCTGATGCTGTATTTCGCCCCGAAGACCTGTACGTTGCCGATTCCTGGCACGCGCTTCAAAAAGTTGCTGACGTTGTTGTAGGCGTAGTCCAGCAAAAACAGCGGGTCGCGCGTTCCGTTGGGGGAGGCGAGCGCCACGAAACCGAGCATGTCGGAGAAGCTCTTTGAGACGTTGATGCCCCTTTGCGTAACTTCGGTCGGCAGCAGGGGAGTGACCTGCTGCACCCTGTTTTGCACGTTTATCATCGCCATGTCCGCGTCGGTTCCCGTGCGGAACGTTATTGTGAGGTTATAGTTCCCGGAGTTGCTCGACGTCGAGTTCATATATATCATGTCGTCGACGCCGTTCAAGGCCTCTTCCATAGGCGCGGCCAGCGTATTTGCCACCGTTTCCGCGTCGGCGCCAGGGTAGGTCGCGAAAATCTGAACCGTCGGAGGGGCTACGTCGGGATACTGTTTGACAGGGAGCGAAAACCCCGATATGACGCCCGCGAGTATCAGCACGCAGGCGATGACCATGGCGAATCGGGGCCTGTTTATAAAAAACTTTGAAAACATGGTTTAATTTGTCCCTTCCGGTTGTTCGGAAACATCCTGGGACGAGCCGATTGACTCGAGGTCGTAGCCGGATTCCCTCGCGAGGTCGGCCGGGCTCTTGTCCGACGCGTTTGTCGAAAGAAACGTGGGTTTCACCGGCGACTCGGGGCGCTCATTCTGCTGTCCCCGCAGCACCACGCGTTCTCCGGAGGCAAGCCCCGAAGCGACCTCACGGGTCGTCCCGATCTCCGTTCCCAGCTCCACGTCCCTCCTGTGCGCCACGTCGCCGTCGTCTATAACGTAGACATAGTCGCCCGACGAGTCGGTCAGGATCGCTTCCTGGGGAACGACGGGGGAGACGCGGCTCTTCTTGGGCTTGGTCTCGACCCTGACCATCGATCCCGGTATGAGGGTTCCGAGGCTGTTTTCGAAGCGCAGATGCATCGTTATCGTGCCCGTCATCGAATCCATCGTCGAATCCTCGAAATCCCGCTCGCCGCCTGAGCGGTATTTCGTCCCGTCAGCCAGCGTCAGAGTCGTGTCGTAAACCGGGCCGCCCTGGGAACGCAGGGATTCTACCTGTTCCATGTAGTCCCTGTCCGGCATTGCGAACGAGACCCGTATGGGGTCAGTCTGCACTATGCTGGCCAAGGGAGCGCCGCCGGGCGAGACGTAGTTGCCCTTCGTAGCCTCTATCCGGCCTATGCGTCCCGTTATGGGGGCCTTTATCTTCGTGAAGTCGAGATCTATCTGGGCGAGACGCAGCGCCGCCCGCGCCTGCTCTACCATGGCCTTGCCCTGCTGAACGTCGCTCGCGGCAATGTCCACGTCGCTTGCCGAAACGCTGCGTTTGTCTGTGGCCTTGAGCCTGTCGTTGTATTTGACGGCGCGGGACAGGCTTGCCTCGGCCTTCGAGAGATCGGCGCGTCTGAGCTGCACCGTAGCCTGATACTGGGCGCTGTCTATCGTAAACAGCAGATCGCCCTCCTTGACAATGGAACCTTCCTTAAAGTGCGCCGACTCTATCTGCCCCTGGATCCGCGGCCTCAGCATGACGGTCTGGATCGGGTCGACCCTGCCTATGTACTCGCGGCCCAACGCAAGATCGGCGTTCGTCACGACATGCCCAACGACGGACGGCGCGGGAGGCGTCTGAGCGGGCGTCTGAGTCGCGGCCGAGGCCGGGGATGGCTTGATGGACGAGGCCGAAATGAGAGTACGGCGCACCATGCCCTCGAAGTAGGAGTTCGAGAAAAACGCGAGCGCTCCCATGAGAGCGACCGCCGCCAGCGATTTCAACAGGTTCGAGTTGCCTTTGCCTCTATTGGCCGTTTTCATCATCTTATAACCCGGAAAATTCATCGCATTCCACACCGTCCCTTTCATTTCGCAATGTTTTGTTAATCATTAACCTCTATTTTTAGTTTTTTTTCGAACGCGTCGAAGATAAAATCCGCGCACTTTCCGAAATCAATGAGATCCATAATGTAAATCTCGTGGAGCTGGTAGACGAACAACCCGTGAAACGCGGCGGATATCATGGCGGATATGTCGCTCGGGGACATGTCGGTCTTTATCTCCAGTTTCTCCTGCGATTTTTTAATGGCCTCCGACGCTATCTCCAGTTCGCGTTTTGTCATGTCCCGAAAAATAGACATCATATTTCCGATGACCTCCTCCGGCCATTCGCGCCCCTGGTGCAACAGCCTGCCTATCTTTTTTATCCTGTCGCTCATCATGGCGGCGATCAATCTTTCCTTATAAAATCCCCTCAGATCTTCGAACCCCGTCGGAATGACGCCCGGTACGGAAAAAAAATTCATTTCGTCGTCGCGGATGTCTTTCAGAAGGTTCATCAGCAGATCGTTCTTGTTCTTGAAATGCCAGTATACCGCGCCTTTCGAGAGGCCCACCCTCATCGCGATGTCGTTCATTGAAACGTTTGAAAACGGTTTTTCGCTCATTACGTCGAGCGCCGACTCGAGAATTTTTTTCCTCGTCTCGAGAGCTCCTTCCTTCGTTTTTCTCGCCAAATTTTCGCCTCCCGTCCGCATGGGCAATTTCTATTTTAAATTATACATACCTTCGAGTATGTATGTCAATTATGTTAATATGCTGACGTGTTGAACGCGATATTTCATAAAGCGTTCGCTCGTGCGGTTCGAGCTGGTCGGGGAGGCGATACGCGATGAATTTATTATCTTCAAAAAAAGTTATGACCGCAGCGTCGATATTATTCGAGTGCGTCTCTGCGGTATTTTTTTATCTGTGGCATGAGCTTTATTTGCGATGGGATTTCAACGAACTCGGCAGATATTTCGACCCGGAAACAGGAGCAGTATACACAAACAGCGCCTCGATCCTGTGCGTTCCAGCGTTTGTTTTCCTGATGCTGGGAGCGGCTGCCTTCTTATACCCCCGCCGTCGCGGGTAAGCGAAAGTAAATCTCAAAATCCAGTGTACTATGAAGCAAATAACAGTATATTCGAGATAAATGAAGATATCTTCCAATATTTCTATTTATTTGCCTTTCTCGCCGCTTGAGAAACTAGTCAAATTTGGTTAAACTTTCCAAGTGGATTTAGCACTCGAACGAAGTGAGTGCTAACACAAAAATAAGGTTATCTATTTCTTAAGGAGGCAGCACAGAAATGAAGTTAAAGCCACTGGGTGATCGTATCGTTGTAAAGGCGGCTCCCCACGAGGAGAAGACGAAGGGCGGTCTCGTCCTTCCGGACACAGTGAAAGAGAAGCCGATCGAGGGGATAGTTGTGGCGGTGGGCGCCGGCAAGATCAATGACGATGGCAAGCGGACGCCGATGGATCTCAAGGCCGACGATCACATCATCTACAGCAAGTATTCGGGCACCGAGGTCAAGCTCGACGGCGAGGAGTACCTCGTCATTTCCGAGCGCGATGTCCTGGCTGTAATCGAGAAGTAGCGTCATTTCAGTTCGCACTTATTATCCAAGGAGGAGATTTTAAATGGCAAAGGTACTGCTGTTCAAAGAAGATGCTCGCCGCGCGATGGAGCGCGGAGTAAATAAAGTGGCCGACACCGTCGGCATCACGCTCGGCCCCAAGGGACGCAACGTCGTGCTCGAGAAGAAGTTCGGATCGCCGACAATCACCAATGACGGCGTCACCATAGCCAGGGAGATAGAGCTCGAAGATCCGTTCGAGAATATGGGCGCGCAGCTTCTGAAGGAAGTCGCTTCCAAGACGAACGACATCGCCGGGGACGGCACCACGACCGCCACGGTTCTCGCCCGCGCAATGATCCGCGAGGGCATCAAAAACGTGGCCGCTGGAGCGAACGGTCTCTTGCTCAGGCGCGGCATCGAGAAGGGCATCGACCTCGTCGTCGACGGTCTGAAAGAGCAGTCCGTCAAAGTCAAGGAGCATGAGATGATAGCTCAGGTCGCCTCCATCTCCGCGAACGACAAGGCTGTGGGCGAGCTCATCGCGCAGGCCATGGAGAAGGTCGGCGAGGACGGAGTCATCACAGTGGAGGACAGCCAGAGCGTCGGCACGGCTCTCGAGATGGTCGAGGGTCTCCAGTTCGACAAGGGCTACATCAGCCCCTATATGATAACGAACCCCGACCGCATGGAGGCTTCGCTCGACGACGCCAACGTGCTCATCGTCGAGGGCAAAATCGCCAACGTCAAGGATATGCTCCCGGTTCTCGAGAAGGTCGTGCAGACCGGCAAACCCCTCCTTATCATCGCCGAGGACGTCGAGGGGGAAGCTCTCGCGACCCTCGTCGTCAACAAGCTGCGCGGCATACTCCAGGTCGCGGCCGTCAAAGCGCCCGGCTTCGGAGACCGCCGCAAGGCGATGCTCCAGGATATCGCGACCGTAGTCGGCGCGAAGGTCATCAGCGAGGATATCGGCCTCAAGCTCGATAACGCCGATCTCTCCATGCTGGGCAAAGCCAAGAGGGTTCGCGTTGGCAAGGAAGAGACGACCATAGTCGAGGGCGCCGGCGATCCGCAGGAGATAAAGGATCGCGCCACGCAGATACGTAAGGAGCTCGAGGATTCCACGTCGGAATACGACAAGGAGAAGCTCCAGGAGCGTCTCGCGAAACTCGTCGGCGGAGTGGCCGTCATCCAGGTCGGCGCCGCGACCGAGACCGAGCAGAAGGAACTGAAGCACCGCATCGAGGATGCGCTCAACGCGACGAGGGCGGCTGTGGAAGAGGGTATAGTCGCCGGCGGCGGCGTGGCTCTCGTGCAGTGTCTCGGCGATCTCGACAAGTTCATCGTCGGCCTCGAAGGCGACGCCAAGACCGGCGCCGCGATAGTCCGCAAGGCCCTCACTGAGCCTCTGCACCTCATAGCTTCCAACGCTGGCCTCCAGGGCGACGTCGTCGTCGAGAAGGTGAAATCCCTGAAGACGGGCGAGGGCCTCGACGCCGCGAAGGGCGATTATGTCGACATGGTCAAGGCCGGAATCATCGATCCTGTCAAGGTGACGAGAAGCGCCGTGCAGAACGCCGGTTCCATCGCGGCCATGATCCTCACGACCGACGTTCTCGTTGCCGACAAGCCGGAGAAGAAGGATGCTCACGGCGGTATGCCCGGCGGCGGCATGGGTGGTATGGGCGGCATGGGCGATTTCGACTAAAAACATAACGAATCTCGTTTCTTTTAATAAAAAATGCGCTCATAATGAGCGCATTTTTTATTTGGAACAATGATATCGCGTTTTTACCTGTAATTCTTTAAGGTATCTTTATTTGAAAAAATTGACAACTAAGTAATTTTACTAGATAATGCTAAGTAACATATGAAGAACATGTGGAAAGAGTAGTACCACCCCACAAGCACCACCCCGCACAAAATGCGCGGTCTTCCCCGGATCGCGCATTTTGTTTGTTTTTATATTGTGTTTACAGCAGTTCCGCTATCTGAACGGCGTTCAGCGCCGCGCCCTTGCGGACGTTATCGGCGACCACCCAAAGCGCTATCGCGTTGTCGAGCCCCGTGTCGCGGCGTATCCTGCCCACGAAAACAGGATCCTTGCCCTCGCAGTAGCGCGGGCGGGGGTATATGGAGTTGGCTGGGTCGTCCTGCACCACGACGCCCGGCGCTTCTTTCAGTATGTTTCTCGCTCCTTCGGGCGTGACGGGGCTGTCGAACTTCGCTATTATGGACTCGCCGTGTCCTTTGAATATCGGGACGCGCACGGTCGTGCAGCTCACCTTGAGTTCGGGGAGATGCATTATCTTCTGCGACTCCCTCACCATCTTCCACTCTTCCTCCGTCATTCCGTCGCTGTCGAACGCGCCTATGTGCGGCAGGAGGTCGAAAGCTATCGGATGCGGATATACCATCTGAGGCGACGGGTCGCGCCCGTCGAGTATCGAGCGGCTCCCGGATTCGAGCGTCAAAAGAGCCTCTCGTCCCGTTCCCGATACCGACTGGTATGTCGAGAACGCGACGTAGTTCAGGCCGAATTGTTTGTGAAGGGGAAAAAGCACTGCTACCGCCTGTATCGTAGAGCAGTTCGGGTTCGCTATTATGCCCTTGTTCGTCGCGATGTCCTCCGGGTTTACCTCCGGAACGACGAGAGGTACGGCCGGATCCATCCTCCAGGCGGAGCTGTTGTCTATAACGATAGCGCCGGCGGCCGCCGCTATCGGCGCCCAGCGTTTCGACGCGCTGCCTCCCGCCGAGAAGAGCGCCACTTCGACGTCCTTGAAAGAATCGTCGTTCACCGCTTGCACCCTGTGACTCGCCCCGCGGAATTCCAGCGTCTTGCCCGCTGATCTCTCGGAGGCGAGCAGGATGAGCTCCGTTATCGGGAAATTCCTCTGTTCCAGAACCCTGAGCATCTCCCGGCCCACAAGCCCTGTTGCTCCAAGTATGGCTGCTTTCAACTAAACCGCCTCCTCCTCTATGAAATGTTCGTGAAGCGCGCGAACCGCGTCCTCAACCCTGGCCTGCGCCACGACGCATGTTACCGCGAGCGCTGTCGAGGCTATCATGTCTATGTTGATACCCTCTCTGGCGAGCGTCGTGAACATGCGCGAAGGAATATCCGGATGGTTCGCGATGCCCGCGCCGACTATGGACACCCTCGCGATCTCCGTGTTGAACGATACTCCCTGCGCCTCGACGTCGCGGCTGAAGTTGCGGCATACGTCTATGGCGCCGTCGAGCAGTTCCTTGCGGACGAGGAATCCGATGTCGTTCATTCCGCCCTTCATGTTGTTCTGTATTATCATCTCCGCGCCTATACCGCGCTCGGCCAAGCTCGTGAAGAGCCTGCCGGCCACGCCGGGCACGTCGGGGACTCCCATCATGACCACTTTTGCCACTTTGGAGTCGTGGACGACGCCCTTTATTATAAGTCCCTCGCTTACCGGAATATTTTTCACTATCCAGGTTCCCTCCCCCTTGGTAAAACTTGACGCCACGTAAAGCGGCACTTCGTACCGCGCCGCCACCTCAACGCTGCGCGCCTGGAGCATCTTGGCCCCGAGCGACGAAAGCTCCATGCACTCCTGGTACGAGAGATGACTGAGCTTTATCGGAGATTTTACGACGCGGGGGTCGGCCGACATCACGCCCGGCACATCCTTCAGGATATGACATTCTCCGCCTATGGCGGCCGCCAATGCGACCGCTGACAGGTCCGAGCCGCCCCTTCCCAGCGTTATCACATCGCCGTCGTCCGTTATGGCCTGAAAACCCGCCACCACAGCTACGAGAGTGTTCCCAAGCGCGGCGCGCACCGCTTTCGGGTCGACGCGATAAATTCGTCCCTCCGTCGGGAAACCGTTCGCGTAAAAGCCGGCCTGGGCCGCGGTGAACGATTGGGCCGGTATTCCCTCTCTTTTCAGGGCCAGCGCGAGCAACGCGATGCTCTGCTGTTCCCCTGTCGCCAGGAGCTGATCTATCTCCCTGCCCGAGAGCTCGTCGGTCACATCTCCGGCCAGCGCCAGAAGATTGTTCGTCGTGTTGCCCATGGCGGAGACTATCGTTGCCACCTTGTATCCCTTTTCGATATAACTCTTTATGATAATGGCGACGTCTCTCATGCGGTCGGCGTCAGCCACTGAGCTTCCGCCGAACTTGAGGACCGCCGTCTTCGCTTCGCTCACAAAACCACCTCTATTTTCGCGCCTCCCGCGTTGCCCTCCAGCACGAAGAACAACGAGTCCACCCCATGCTCTGTAAATGTGCGGCACATCGTTTCAGCCACTTTGCGCGGTTTCCCCCTCGACAGGGCTATGACGCTCGGCCCCGATCCGCTTATCGCGACGCCGATGCAGCCAGGTATGTTCCTCACTCGATCCATAATGACGTCCCCGCCGGGGAAGAGTTTGGCCCGATACTGCTGGTGCAGCCTGTCGTCCATCCCCCACGACAGCATATCCCACTGTCCCGTCGCCCAGGCGGCCGCGGTGAGCGCTGCCCGTCCGAGGTTGAATACCGCGTCGTCGAAGTTGACGACGTCAGGAAGCGATTTGCGCGCGTCGGCCGTCTTCACCTTGACGTCAGGAACGGCCACCACGACGTACATATCCGTCGGAAGCGACGGAAGGCGCACATACCGCAGATCGTCGCCATCCCAGCATCCGACCGTCATGCCGCCGAGATAACACGGCGCCACGTTGTCCGGGTGCCCCTCCACCCGGGTCATTGTCCGCAGCAGATCCGTCTCCGACGCTCCCACTTTGTGCAGGGCGTTTGCGATGAGCGCTCCGGCGACGACCGCCGTGGCGGAGCTGCCGAGCCCTCGGTTGAGTGGTATGACGTTGTTCGAGTACATCTCAAATCCGCTCGGGTTCTTTATTCCCCACTCCTCGCAGGCCATCTGGTAGCTTTTTACCACGAGGTTGGACTTTACGTCGGTCAGTTCGCGCGCGCCCTCCCCCGTGACGTCCGACACAAATTCCCCGCATGGCAGCGCGCGTTTGACGGTTATTACGTTGTAGAGCGACAACGCCATACCGAGAGAGTCGAAGCCGGCGCCAAGATTCGCGCTCGTGGCCGGAACCCTCACTTTTATCATGGCATCCTCGGCCATCAGGAAAGAGCCTCCAACAGCTCTTCCATCGAGTCTCCGATTTTTATGGGGCGTCCGACCCGCGACATTACCGTGTCCGGATCCTTGAGCCCGTTGCCGGTCAGGATGATCGTCGTTTTTGCCCCTTTGGGGAGTTTGCCGGCATGGGAGAGTTTTACGAGCCCCGCCAGAGTGGCGCAGGAAGCTGGCTCGGCGAATACGCCGGCGCGGCTTGCCAGCATCGACTGCGCGGATAAAATTTCTTCGTCCGTCACTGTTTCAAATTGCCCGCCGGATTCGGCCGCGGCAATGAGCGCGGTTCGAGCGCTCACGGGGTTTCCGATGCGAATGGCCGTCGCGATCGTCTCGGGATTGGGGCACGGTTTGCCCGTGGCGAGAGGCGCCGCGCCCTCCGCCTGTATTCCTATCATCCTGGGCAGGGACGAAATTTTACCCCACGATTTGAAATCCTTGTAGCCGGCCCAGTACGCGCTGATATTCCCGGCGTTGCCTACCGGTATGACGTGCAGATCCGGGGCGCGTCCGAGTGACTCGCATATTTCCCACGCTCCGGTCTTCTGAGATATTATTCTGTACGGGTTGACGGAATTCACCATGGCGAACCCCCGCGCGGCGGCCGCTTCGCGCGCCATCTCGAGCGCCCTGTCGAAATTGCCCTCCACCGCTATTACCTTCGCGCCGTATATGAGGGCTTGGGCGAGTTTGCCCAGAGCCACCTTGCCGGATGGCAGCAGCACGTAGCAGGGAATGCCCACGTGCGCCGCGTATGCCGCAGCCGACGCCGACGTGTTGCCGGTCGACGCGCAGACCACGGCGCGGGCGCCGTCCTCGAGCGCCTTCGCCACGGCCAGCACCATTCCCCTGTCCTTGAACGATCCGGACGGGTTGCAGCCTTCGAGTTTCGCTGTGAGCTCTATTCCAAGTTCGTCGCCTATCCTGTCCAGGCGCACGAGAGGAGTGCTTCCCTCTTCCAGATTGACGAGAGGGGTTCTCTCGGATATTGGGAGATGCTCCCCATAACGTTTTAAAACTCCCATAAAATTCCTCCTTCTTTCGCGTCGCGCAGACATGCCGCCGCATCGCGATCCTGGTGAACATAAGACGGCGAAAGACGCGGGCAAAACCTCTCGACGCAATATTCTAATACAATCAGGGCTAAAAATGTCAAGTTCAACCATTCCGCATGAAATTTTTTAATGGGCCATGCGTAATGGATAAAATTTTTTTTTGCTATAATCGTCTTTGCGGATATGCGTCAAGATAGGAGAACATATGAAGAAAACGAAATCTTTTTTAAAAAACGGTAAAGCTCTTAGGATTTTATTGTCGCTCGCCCTCTCTGTGGCGGCGCTCGTACTTTCGCCGGATAATTCTGCGGCGGTAACGAGGGGCGAGTTTGTGGCCGGCCTTTTCAGGGAGCTGGGCTATGAGGCCGCGCCCGAGCCGCTGTTCCCGCCGGATGTTCCGAGGGGGCATGTATATTCGAGGCAGATAGGGTCCGCCGTGAAGTATGGGCTTTTGCCTAAGGACAATTTCAAGCCTGACGCCTCGATAGACAGGCATGACGCCGTTCGTCTGGCGCTCTCCATGATGGGCTGGGGGTTTGAGGCGTCGCTCTGCGAGTCGTTCGAGTCCCTGCCCGAACTATACGCTTCGGGGGACAGCGTCTTTTTTCTTGCGGCCGAGATGAAACCGCCCGCCCCGTCGGCCCTTCTGCTCGACGGGGCGACCCCGCTCACCGATTCGGGGCAGACCTCCCTTTTGAACTGGGTGCGAGGCTGCCGGAAGTCAGTGTCGTGGAACAGGGTGATTCCGTTTGGCGGAACGGATTTCATCATATACCGGCAGGGCGTTGCCTGTCCCGGCGCTCCTAACGAGCCCGGCCCAGGCAACCCGGTGGGCGCCGCCCGCAACGAGCCGCTTTATATCGCGGCTGTGGCGGTTCATCTGCTGAACGCGGACACGCGCATAGCGTTCGCGGTCTCGATGGGTCAGGAGCGCGCGGCCCTTTCCGACTTTTCCCGCGCTTATGAGCCGATAGGGGCGATAAACGGGGGATTTTTCTCCAACTCGCACCCTCTGGGCTCGATGCTGCTCGACGGGTCGCCGGCAAGCAAACCGCTCGAGGGGCGCTCGGCCGTCGGCTGGAACAACGTCGACGGGTCATTCGCGTTCGGCCCCGGCTTCGCTCGGATTGGAGTGAGAACGCCGGACGGATTCGTTCAGTTCGATCGGTATAACGTCGCGCCGCAGGCAAACGAGGCGTCGTTTTATACGAAGGGGGTCATGGTGGCGGCGGCCGGAGCGGCTTTGGACGCTCTCGAACTCGCGGTAAAGGACGGCATTGTGACGGAACGCCGCGAGGGATCGTGGGGCAACCACTTCCTGCCCCCGGGCGCGTCCATGATAGTGGCCCGGGGCAACTCGCGAGCCCTGCTCGAACGCTATATGCCCGGCGACGGCATCCCGATAACGTCGGACTGGGACACCCCATCGTTCGGCGGATGCACGGACGTCATACAGGCCGGCCCCATGCTGACGCGAGGAAACCAGATCCTTCGGGATAAAGAGACGTTCAAGGATGACATCACGGCGAAGCGGCATCCCCGCACTATTGTCGGCACGGACGGCGAGCGCGTCATATGGGCCGTGATAGACGGCCGCAGCTCGATCCACAGCAGGGGCGCGTCCATAGACGAAACGCGCCTGATCGCCCATTCACTGGGGCTCTCGACAGCGATAAACCTGGACGGCGGCGGCTCATCGGAGCTCATCTGGCGGGGGATAGTTACAAACATACCCTCGGACGGCAAAGAACGCCCTCTCCCATACGCGGTTCTCATGATGCCCAAGGGCGCGCCTTTGGTGCAACAAAATTCAGGCATTAATTACGAATATGGGAACTACGCTCCGCCCGCCGTTGCCCCGGAAAGCCCTTCAAATCCGGGCGAAGCTGAGTTCATGGATACCTACAACCCTAACGCCAATTGAGGCGAGAAGGCTCGGCTCGCGTCATGGACGACGCGCGTTACGGATGTCATAATCTTGACTGCCGTGTTATAATTGCAAAACTCACTAAAGAAAAAGAGTAAATATGATTTGGTTTTGTGGGGTTAATGATTATGAAAGATTATTTCAAGAGACTTAAAAAATTGGATTCGTTCCTGTTGAACTGGGTGCAGGCGCATACCCACACCGACTTCATGGATAAAGCGATGCTGTTTTTCACAAAGCTTGGCGACAGGGGAGCGATTTGGATAGTTTACGCCGTGATCTGCGCGTGCAGCGCCAGCCTGCGCCAGGTTGGGCTCAATCTCACCATGTGCGTATCCGCGTGCGCGTTTCTCGGCAACTTCGCGATAAAGCCTCTTTTCCGCAGGCAGCGCCCCTGCAATGTCGACAGCTCGCGCCCGATACTGCTCTCGCGTCCCGGAGACTCTTCGTTTCCGTCGTGTCACACCATGACGTCTTTCGCGGCGGCCGTAGTCACCGTCTGGCAGGCCGGAGGCGTTTTGGGGCTCTCTTCGTTCATGTTCGCCTCGATGATCTCGTTCTCCAGGGTTTACCTCTATGTGCACTATCCGAGCGACGTAATAGCCGGCATGGCGCTCGGCCTCGCCACCGGCGGCATTTTCCTCTTCCAGTTTTAAAAAATAAAGGCGCGTGCGCGCTTATCGGGGCTGTGGGCATTATGATAGACAATGGATTGCGTACCCCGGACGGCTTCAGGGATTATCTGCCTGGGGAGTATTATTTCAAACATCATATCGAAAACGAGCTCGAAGCGGTTTTTCACCGACACGGTTATTCCTCGGTGAACACGCCCATGCTCGAATACATGGAGGTCTTCGAGGACAAGGGCAGCGTGGACCCAAAGCAGATGTACCGACTCCTGGACAGGGATGGGAACATGCTCGCGCTCAGGTCCGACGTTACGCCTCCAGTCGCCCGCATGGTGGCCACGAATTTTTCCGGCGCCGACATGCCTCTGCGTTTCTGTTACGTGCAGAACGTATATCGCTGCACTCCGAGCTATCAGGGCAGAACGAGCGAGATAACCCAAGCCGGCATAGAGCTCATGGGCGCGGAGGGCGATATGGCGGACGCGGAGACGCTTGCGGCGGCGATAGACGCTCTGCTCTCCTCGGGGCTCGACGATTTCCGCATAGACGTCGGGCAGGTTCGGTTTCTGCGGGGGATACTGGAGGGCAGCGGGCTCGCTTCCGACGTGAGCGACGCGCTGCACGAATGTGTCGTCGAACGCGACTTCGTCGCGGCCGGGAGGATAGCTCGCGAAAATGACGCGCCCGGCAGCGTCAGGCGGCTGCTCTCAGATCTTCCCATATGGAGCGGGGGCGAGGAGATGCTCGACGAGGCCATGTCCAGAACCGATGTTGTAAAATCCAGGGAGGCTCTGACAAACCTCAAAAACATATATTCCGCGCTGAAGGACTACGGGTTCGAGAAATACGTGCTCTTCGACCTCAGCATGGCCGGAAACATGGACTATTACACCGGAATAATCTTCCGGGGCTACACGGCCGGGATGGGATTTTCCATCCTGGACGGCGGCAGGTACGACGGCCTGCCTGCCCGTTTCGGAGCTCCATACCCGTCGGTCGGCTTCATCATAAAGGTTCACAATCTTATAGGAGCGCTCGAAAAGCTGAACGGCAAATCGCGTCCCTCCGAGGCCGATGTGCTGGTGGCCTGGGATGAAGGCGGCCGCGGCGCGGCCCTGTCCGAGGTCATGAGGCTCAGAAATGAGGGACTGAGGGTCGAATGTTCGTACTCGGGCCCGGATGTTCGCGGTAATGTCAAATTCGCTGAAGAGAGAGGCATCGCGCGGGTTATCTGTTTCGACGAGTCGGGGCGCGTATCGTACGACACGGAGGCGCCGCAATGAAGCCGCTTGTGGTGGCGCTCGCCAAGGGCAGGCTCTCGGACTCCGCAATGGAGCTCCTCTGCCGCGCCGGCGTCGTCCCCGACGATCTGGCGTCGGCCATAAAAAAACGGTCGCGGCGCTTGATCTTCGAGAGCAGGGAGCGCGGAATCGGGTTTTTCATGGCGAAGCCCTCCGATGTGCCGACCTATGTGGAGTATGGGGCGGCCGATATAGGGATAGCCGGCAAGGACGCGCTTTTGGAGAGCGGAAGAAATCTGTACGAGATGCTGGATCTGGGATTCGGGTCGTGCAGGATGATCGTGGCCGGCCGCGAGGCTTCCCGCGAGCTCGTCGCGAGAGGCAACAACTTCCGCGTAGCTACGAAATACCCGCGCATAGCTCTCGATTACTTCGTGAGGCGCAAGCAGCAGTCCGTCGAGATAATCAAGCTCGGCGGTTCCGTGGAGCTTGCCCCCATAGTGGGGCTCTCTGACGTGATAGTCGATATAGTGGAGACCGGCGGCACTCTCAGGGAGAACGGGCTCGTGGTCTTGGAGGAGATAGCGCCGATTTCGGCCCGTATGGTTGTAAACCGCGCGAGCATGAAGATCGAGCACGCGCGTATTGTGGAGCTCATTAAAATGATAAAGGCGGTGCTCGGAAAAAATGAATGTGACGAATAACAGAGAAAAGGTCGATGTTCTGAGTTTGGTCAGGAGCGATATGCGGACGCCAAAGCCTTACGAGCCCGCGCCCGCGCGTTCGGGCTGCAAGCTCGACTGCAACGAGAGTCCCTGGAACCTTCCGGAGAACGTCCGGGCTAAACTCGTCCATTGGCTCGAGAGCGGCGAAAACCTCAACCGCTACCCGGACAGCGACAACACGATATTGAGACAGGCCGCCGCCCGTCTGTGGGGCGTCGAGCCCTCGAACGTAACGTGCGGCGTCGGTTCGGATCAGCTAATAGACATGACGTGCCGGGTTTTTCTGGAACCGGGTGACTGTATAGTCACTCAGTCTCCGACGTTCGGAATGTACGCGGTGTCGGCGACCCTGGCCCACGGGCGAGTGATAGCCGTTCCCGCTGAAGGCCCGGGCGGCGTGAAGGATATGGCGCGGGCCGCCGAAAGAGAGCGCGCTAAGGTGGTGTTCGTCTGCTCGCCCAACAACCCCACCGGATACGCTGTCCCCCAGAGCGACATTCGGTTTGTCCTCGATAACACGAAAAGCGTCGTGGTGGTCGACGAAGCTTACGGCGAGTTCACCGGAGAATCGATGATAGGTTCCATAGGCGAGTATCCGAACATGATTGTGCTCCGCACGTGTTCAAAGGCGTTCGGGCTCGCGGGGCTGCGCGTCGGTTATGCCGTGGCGGACAGGCGGATGATAGAGATAAGAGACATGGTGAGACCGCCGTTCAACATATCGACGATGTCCCAGCTGGCGGCGTCCTGGGGCCTCGAAGCGGCGTCCGAGTTCTCGGCCCGCGCCGCGGCTCTGAACGAACTGCGCGACGAGTTGTACGGTTGTCTGTCGAAAATCCCGTGGCTCGAGACGAGACGCTCGGACGCAAATTTCTTTTATGTGGGGAGCGAACGCGACATAGCGGCCATACTAGAGGCAGGCGGAGTTGTTGTCCGTCGTCTTCCGATGGATGGAAACTCGTATCGGATCCGCTTGAGCGTCGGCACGAGGGAAGAGAATAAAAAAGTGGGAGATATATTATGCGGCGCGCAGCCGAGCTGAAACGAACGACAAACGAGACCGAAATAACGGCGTCGTTCGCGGTCGACGGGAGCGGGACGTACGAAATATCGACGGGGGTCGGGTTCTTCGACCATATGCTGTGTCACGTCGCACGGCACGGATTTTTCGACCTCGCCGTCAAGGCCGAAGGCGACCTCCATGTCGACTGTCATCACACGATAGAGGATGTCGGGATCGCTTTGGGAAGGGTCATCTCGGACGCTCTCGGAAACCGGGAGGGCATAGCCCGCTACGGAGAGGCGACCGTCCCGATGGAGGACGCGCTGGTTCTGGTCGCGCTCGACATCTCCGGCAGGCCGTTTCTCGCTTTCGACGTGGAGTTCACGACGCCTAGACTCGGCGATATGGATGCGGAGATGGTGGAGGAATTTTTCAGGGCGCTCTGCCTTCATATGGGACTCAACCTTCATATGAGGGCGATTGCCGGAAAAAACAACCACCACATCGCGGAGGCGGCGTTCAAGGCGTTTGGAAGGGCGATGGATCAGGCGACGGCGATAGATCCCCGCGTCAAGGGAGTTCTGTCGACGAAGGGAGTATTTTAACCCGGTCTCCGGGAGGGATTCATAATGATAGGGATAATAGATTATGGCATGGGAAATTTGAGGAGCGTATCCAACGCCTTCAGATCCCTCGGATATGACGCCCTCATAGCGTCGTCTCCCGACGAACTGGACGGCGCCGACAAGGTGGTGCTGCCGGGAGTAGGCGCGTTCGCGCGCGCGATAGACGAGCTCAGGAAGAGCGGATGGGCCGACAGGATATATGACGTGATAGCGTCCGGAAGGCCCCTCATTGGGATATGCCTTGGGATGCAGCTGCTGTTTGAAACCAGTTACGAAAACGGGGCGCACCGCGGGCTGGGGGTTTTCCCCGGCCTCGTCAGGCGCATTCCGGACGGAGCGGGCCCTGACGGAAGGAAGCTCAAGATACCGCAGGTGGGCTGGAACCGCATCGACATCCGAACGAAAAGCGACATATTGGATACCTCCGGGGATACTTACGTTTACTTCGTTCACTCATACTACGCCGATACCGATCCGGAGTACGTCTCCTCCACCGCGTCCTATGGAACGGATATTACGGCTTCCGTCGAACGGGGTTCGGTCTATGGAGTGCAGTTCCACCCCGAAAAGAGCGGGTCGCAGGGGCTCGAGATACTCCGGAAGTTCGCCGCGCTGGGAGGCCGCGCGTCGTGAGGCTGTATCCGGCGATAGATGTCATGGGCGGCAGATGCGTCCGTCTGGAGCAGGGCGACTTCGAGCGGGCTACGGAATTTTCGGCGAATCCGGTGAAGAGGGCTCTGGAGTGGGAGCAAAGCGGCGCGTCGTATATACACGTCGTTGACCTCGACGGCGCGAGGTTTGGAGTCGGCCGCAACATCGGCATTATCGAAGGTATTGCGCGCGCGGTTTCCGTCCCGGTGCAGGTGGGCGGAGGAATACGCGGCATGGACGATATGGAGCGCCGGCTATCGGGCGGCGTGGCCCGGGTCATACTCGGCACCGTCGCGGTCAGAAATCCGGAGCTCGTGAGGGACGCCGTTCGTGTTTTCGGGGATCGAGTCGCTGTGGGAATCGATTCGCGAGACGGCAAGGTCGCGGTAGAGGGTTGGGGAGAGGTCAGCTCGATCGAGACTGATGAGCTCTGTTCCCGCATGAGGGACGCGGGGGTTCGCACGGTCATCCATACCGACATAGCGTCGGACGGGATGATGACGGGCCCGAACCTCGATACGACCAGAAGGCTCGTCGCCCTCGGGGGAATGGACATAATCGCTTCGGGCGGCGTGTCGAACATTTCCGACCTGTACGCTGTCCGGGATATAGGCGCGAGCGGCGCAATAATAGGCCGCGCGCTCTATAACGGCGCAATCGATCTTTCCGAGGCCGTGCGGATTTTCGAGGAAAGCGGTGACGAGCGATGCTGACAAAGAGGATAATCCCATGTCTCGACGTCGACCGGGGCAGGGTCGTCAAGGGAATAAATTTCGTGAACCTCGTCGACGCCGGAGATCCTGTGGAGGTGGCCGCCGCCTATAACAGGGCAGGGGCGGACGAGCTGGTGTTTCTCGATATAACCGCGTCGTCCGACGGGCGGGACACGATAGTCGACCTCATCAGGAAGACGGCGGAGCGGGTGTTCATCCCGCTCACCGTGGGCGGCGGGATTCGCAGCGTGGCGGATTTCAGGAAGATATTGAACGCCGGGGCCGATAAAATATCCATCAACTCATCCGCGCTCACCCGCCCCGAGCTCATATCGGAGGCTTCCGCGTTCTTCGGGGCGCAGTGCGTGGTGGTTGCCATAGACGCGAAGCGCAACGAGCGCGGAGGATGGGATGTATACATGAACGGAGGACGCCTGCGCACCGGGCGCGACGCGGTGGAGTGGGCGCTGGAGGCGGCGCGGCTCGGGGCGGGGGAGATACTGCTCACGAGCATGGATTGCGACGGCACGAAGAACGGGTACGACATCGAACTGACGGCGGCGATAGCCGACGCCGTAGATATACCGGTCATAGCGTCCGGCGGGGCCGGAACGAAGGAGCATTTTTACGAGGCGTTGTCGTCGGGAAGGGCGGATGCTGTGCTTGCGGCGTCGCTGTTCCACTACGGAGAGCTCGGCATCGCGGAACTTAAAGGATACCTGCGGGATCGCGGTATATCCATAAGGATATGAGAGAGATGATGTACGAAAAATTCGACATTGATGAAATAAAATTCGGCCCGGACGGTTTGGTCGCGGCAATAGCGCAGGACGCGGATACGCTGGATGTGCTCATGGCGGCGTGGATGAACCGCGAGGCGCTAGGCAAAACGCTTGAGACCGGTCGTGTCCACTATTACAGCCGCTCGCGCAAATGCCTCTGGCTCAAGGGCGAGACGTCCGGGCACTTCCAGCGCGTTCGCGAAATACGTCGCGATTGCGACGACGACGCGCTGCTTCTCCTGATAGACCAGACGGGCGCGGCGTGTCACACCGGGAACAGGTCGTGCTTTTACCGCGCTCTCGACGGAGACGCCCCGAACGAGGCGCCTGCGCCCGGGGACGCGCTGAGGGCAGTGCAGTCCATTATCGCGGATCGCAGGATCAACCCCAAAGAGGGTTCCTACACGAACTATCTGTTCGATAAGGGCATCGACAAGATATTGAAAAAAGTGGGCGAGGAATCGGCGGAGATAATCATAGCGGCCAAAAACCCGAGCAAAGAGAACCTGACAGGCGAAGTGGCCGACATGATGTTCCACGTGTCCGTGCTGCTCTGCGAACGAGGCCTGTCGTGGGATGACGTCTGCTCCGAGCTGGAACGCCGAAGGGGGAAATAGCGTTTGGGATAGACGAGACAAGACCGCCCGGCGAATTATCGCCGATGATTTGGACACGTTAATGCTCACTGCGATAAACGTCTTCCGTAGCGGCGACCGCACGGAGGCGTCGAATTTCACGGCTGTGCCGCCATTGGCCTGAAACTGGAGTAGTGCGGCAGGATAAACGACGTGCGCCGGAGAGCTTCGCAATGTCGGGCTTGCGTTTAGACGACGACAATGAAGTAGAAAGTATGCGACTTCAACAAATGAAGAACCGTTAGTAGGTAACGAATGAGGGCCGAATGTCCCAAAAGGATATTTTATGACATTAA
>JAITOL010000037.1 GCA_031289955.1 Synergistaceae bacterium | reverse complement strand
GGGGACAACAGCACGTTTGAGGTAAAGCTGATAGCGCCGATAGCGATGGAGCCCGGTCTCCGTTTCGCTGTCCGCGAAGGCGGCCGCACGGTTGGCGCCGGCGTCGTCACAGAGATAATGGAGTGATTTGGTATGGCCGATATAGTTGAGCTTCAGTGCACCGAGTGCAAGCGTCGCAACTACGTGACGCACGTCAACAAAAAGAAGGCGCAAAAAAAGCTGGAAAAATTGAAACATTGCAAGTGGTGCAACAAACATACCTTGCATAAAGAAACGAAGTAGTGTAAAATACCCTTTGCGCGCAGGTCCGTAGCTCCTAACTGGTAGAGCACCGCACTCCAAATGCGGGGGTTGAGGGTTCAAGTCCTTCCGGGCCTGCCATTTTAATGTTAATATTATTCTGATGAGGAGGTCGGGGTATGAAAACGGTCCTCGACTTTAGTGCGAGAATACAGGATTTTTTCAGGGAGTCCAAGGCCGAACTTAAAAAAGTTTCATGGCCCACGAAGAAGCAGGTGTGGTATTCCACGCTTGTAGTTGTTCTTCTTACGGTCGTGCTCGGCGTTTATCTGGGAGTTGTCGATTTCGCGCTTAGCGGCGTATTGCGCAGCCTGACCCGTATTGCCGGTTGACGCGGATGATGTTGCCGGGTAATCGAGACAGGATCGAATATGGCGGATTTTAGCGAAAATTCCGAACGATTGTGGTATGTGGTTCAGACATACTCCGGCTATGAAAACAAAGTCAGGGCAAATCTTGAGCAGCGTATCGCCACTATGGGGATGGAGGACAGAATTTTCAGGGTTCTCGTTCCCGTAGAGGAAAGAGTTTATACGAAAGAGGGGAAGGTCAAGCGCGTCAGGCGCAAGGTCTTCCCGAGCTACGTATTAGTCGAGATGATACTGGAGGATCAGTCGTGGTATGTCGTCCGCCATACGCCGGGAGTGACCGGCTTTGTCGGCACAGGCAACCATCCCATCGCCCTTTCCCCCAAGGAAGTTACCGAGATCATGGCGAAGATCGCCAAGGATCAGACGAAGCCCAAGGTCGAGATGGCGTTCAAGCCCGGAGATACGATAAGGGTGAAGAGCGGTCCTTTCGCGAATCAGGTCGGTCCGGTGGTAGAGATCAACCCGGACAAGGGCAAGGTAACGTTCAGCGTCACTGTGTTTGGCCGGGAGACTCTGACGGAGGCCGATCAGACGGATCTCGAAAAATTATAACGGGACTAATGGCCGACGCCTGCGGATTTACTTTCCCCTCGCGCGGTTTTTAATCGAAAAGGCAAGCTGCGGATTTCGTTCGTCACGGTTGGGGAGCGCGCGATTTCTCCGGTAATTGTCTTGAAAATTTAAGGAGGTATTTTTATCTAATGGCAAAGAAAGTAATTGGGGAGCTGAAACTTCAGCTTCCCGCAGGTAAGGCTACGCCGGCGCCGCCGGTAGGACCGGCTCTCGGTCAGCGCGGCATCAACATAATGGAGTTCGTGAAGCAGTTCAACGCGAAAACGGCCGATCAGGCAGGAATGATAATTCCAGTTGTCATCACTGTTTACGCGGATCGCAGTTTTTCATTTATAATGAAGACTCCGCCGGCGAGCGTTCTTCTCAAAAAAGCCATAGGCAAAGAGAAGGGATCCGGCGTTCCGAACAAGAATTTTGTGGGGCGCGTCTCCCGCAAACAGGTTCAGGAGATAGCCGCGCTCAAGATGGTCGATCTCAACGCCGGAGGAATAGACGCGGCGATGAGGATGGTCGAAGGCACCGCGAGGTCGATGGGAGTAGAGATTACCGGCTGACGAGGCCGTTTTATAATCAAGTGGGAGGAGTTGCCGCGCTTACCGGCGCGGCAGGTTCCGCCAACACCACGGGAGGTATTTGACAATGTCGAGAAAAAGCAAGAGATTCAAAGCGCTGCTCGAAAAAGTGGATACGACAAAGAAGTACGACTTGACCGAGGCTGTCTCGCTCGTCAAGGAGTGCGCCAACGCCAAATTCGACGAGAGCATAGAGCTGCACATCAGGTTAGGCGTGGATCCTCGCCATGCCGACCAGCAGGTTAGGAGCACGATCGTCCTTCCCCACGGTACCGGACACGCCAAAAAAGTTTTGGTAATAGCCGGAGGCGAGAAGGTTCGCGAGGCCGAAGAGGCCGGGGCCGACATCGTCGGAGGCGAAGAGAAGGTGGCCGAGATAGAGGGCGGCTGGATGGATTTTGACGCGGTCATAGCGACTCCCGACGTCATGAAGGTCGTCGGTCGTCTGGGCAAGGTCTTAGGCCCGCGCGGCATGATGCCGAGCACGAAGACCAATACGGTAACGTTCGACGTGGCCGGGGCTGTCAAGGAGATAAAAGCGGGCCGTGTCG
Source organism: Synergistaceae bacterium (assembly GCA_031289955.1). Lineage (GTDB taxonomy): Bacteria > Synergistota > Synergistia > Synergistales > Synergistaceae > JAIRKI01. The sequence continues at coordinate 13,533 of JAITOL010000037.1, read as the reverse complement.
AGTTCCGCGTCGACAAAGCGGGAATAATCCATAACGCGGTGGGCCGCGCGTCTTTTACGACGGATCAGATACACGAGAACGCGCGCACGCTCATCAACGCCATAGTGAAGGCTCGCCCTGCGGCAGTGAAGGGAACCTACCTCAAGGCCGCGACGCTGACGTCCACCATGGGCGCCGGCATCAAGCTCGACGAAGTTGCCATACAGAAGGATACAACGGAAGCGTAGCGTATTCCGGCGCGTAATTTTTAAAAACAGAATATCCAGAGCCCAAGACAGCGGGCGCCGCTTCCTTGATCGACATAAGCGGCTCAATCTCCCGCCGAGGTTCGATGCGGCGCTATTTTAGCCAATTCAAAACCGGGCTCGTGTTACGGGCGCCGGTTTTTTTTATTCTCACAAGACAGGGAGGTGAACTTATGCCAACAGAAGCAAAACGTAAGGAAATAGACGAACTCGTAAAGTGCGTCAAAGCAAGCTCGGCCATCTACATCGTCGAGTACAGGGGGCTCACGGTCTCGAAGTCGACGGCGGTGCGTCGGGCCATACGCGCTGTGAACGGCGAGATGAAGATAACGAAGAATACGCTCATGCGCATAGCTCTTAAAGAGTCTGGTCTCGTCACAGCGGATGAGATAGATTTTGGCCCGAACGCATATGTGTTCGCGTACGGCGAAGCTGCGGCCACAGCGCGCGCCATTCGCGATTTCGCCAAAGAGAAGGGCAACGAGGCTCTCGTCATCAAGGGAGGTCTCCTCGGAGAACGCGTCATCTCGAAGGAACAGGTCATCGCCCTTGCGGATCTGCCGTCGAGGGAAGCGCTGCTCTCCATTCTCCTCGGAACTCTCAACGGTCCCATCCGCGGTTTCGTCACAGTGCTTGCGGGACCGGCTCGCGGTCTCGTCACCGCTTTGTCTCAGATCAAAGAGCAAAAGGAAAAAGCCGCTTAGCGGATTTAAGATTTACAAAAACCTAAGGAGGAAGATTACACAATGAACCGTGAAGAACTGATAAAAGCGATAGAAGAGATGTCTGTGCTCGAGCTCTCCGAGCTCGTTCATGAGCTCGAGGAAAAATTCGGCGTTTCCGCCGCGGCCCCGATGGCTGCGGCCGCGGCCTCATCCGGCCCGGCTGCCGGTCCAGCGGCGGCCGAGGAGGAGAAGACCGAGTTTGACGTCGTGCTGATCGATCACGGCGCCAACAAGATCAACGTCATCAAGGTGGTTCGCGAGATCACGGGCCTTGGTCTGAAGGAAGCGAAGGATCTCGTCGACAATCCGCCGAAGGCCGTCAAGGAAGCCGCCAACAAGGAAGAGGCCGAGGAGATCAAGAAGAAGATGGAAGAGGCAGGAGCGAAAGTCGAGCTCAAGTAGTTCTTTCTTTAAATTTTTCATATTACGTAACGCACTGCAAAGCGGCCGCATTTTTGCGGGCCGCTTTGTTTTATGCTATATTTAAACCATGATTATAGATGTCCATGTACATGTGTATCCTCCGGAGATAATCGAAGGATGGGAGCGTATCGCCGAACGCGAGGATTATTTCGCGTCTTTGGTTCGCGGCAAGGTTCACAAGTGGGCAGCGGTTCCCGATGTGCTTGCGGCTATGGACGAGGATGGCGTGGGCGAAAGCTGGATAACGGGTTTCGGTTTCAAGGATCTGGGGTTATGCCGACTCTGCAACGACTACGCGCTGGAGGCCGCGTCGGAGTCCGGCGGGAGGCTGAAGGTCATGGCGGTCGTCCCTCCGACGGCCCGCGGCGCCGCCGGGGAAATCGAGAGGTGTTCGTCGCTCGGCGCGATAGGGGTCGGAGAAATTTTCCCGGACGGTCAGGATTTTGACATAAGCAATGTTGAGGAAACCTGGCGGCTGGCTCGGGCATGTCACGAGTCGGGGATGTTTGTGATGCTCCATACGGCCGAGCCTGTTGGGCGCGACTATCCGGGCAAGGGACGAACCGGGCCGGGGGAGGCGTACATATTCGCCCGCAATCATCCCGAACTTAGAATCGTGATGGCTCACTGGGGGGGAGGGCTTTTTCTCTACGAGAGCTCACGCGAGGCCCGCGTCGTTCTCAAAAACGTCCGCTACGACACGGCGGCGTCGCCGTTTGTCTACGATAGCGGTATTTTCGACGTATGCGGGATGGGCTGGACGCGCGGGAAAATTATGTACGGTTCGGATTATCCGTTGCTGCGCTATCCGAGATTTGAGCGGATGTTGGACGAATCCTCGCTCGAGGATGACGCGAAAAGAGATCTTCTCTTTATGGCGGCGCGAGATTTTTTGCGAGGTAATGACCAATAATCAATAATTATATGGAGGTGTATCGCCGTTGTTGTATGCAATTCTGGTGTTCACAGTCGTTCTGGTGCTGTTTATCTTTTTGTCCTTTATATCTCTCATCAAAAGATACAGAAGATGTCCTTCCGACAAGATACTCGTCATCTTCGGCAAGACGGGAGAGGGATCGGCGAAATGTATCCACGGCGGAGCGGCGTTCGTATGGCCCCTGTTTCAGGATTATTCGTACCTGGATCTGACGCCCACATCGATAGAGATTCCGCTTCAGGGCGCGTTGTCCAAGGAGAATATTCGCATAGCGGCGCCGTCGACCTTCACTGTGGGGATAAGCACGGAGCCGACGGTTATGAAAAACGCGGCGGAGCGTTTGCTCTGCCTGACTCAGATAGCTGTCCGTCAGGTGGCGGAGGATATAATCTTCGGGCAGTTCCGCGCGACGATAGCTACGATGTATATCGAGGAGATAAACAAGGACAGGGAAAAGTTTCAGGGGGCCGTTATGGAGTCCGTCGAGGTCGAACTTGCCAAGGTCGGGCTCAGGGTCATCAACGTCAATATAAAGGATATAGACGATGAGTCGGGATACATCAAGGCTCTTGGGCAGAAAGCCGCCAGCGAGGCCATAAACCAGGCGAGGATAGACGTCGCCGAACAGGAGCGCAAGGGGCAGATAGGCGTCGCGGAGGCCGACAAGGGCCGTGAAATAGGGGTTGCCCAAGCCGCGAAGGAACGCGAGATAGGGGTCGCCGGCGCCGACAAGGATCGCGAGATAGGGCTGGCTCAGGCCGCAAAGGGACGAGATATAGGAATAGCTTTGGCGAACAAGGAGAAGGAAATAGGCCTGGCGGAGGCGGCCAAAGAGCGGGAGATAGGCATAGCGCAAGCCGACAAGGATCGCGAAATAGGCCTTGCGGAAGCCGGCCGCGAACAGCGCGTCGGCGTGTCCTCAGCGGACGCCGAGGCCGTAAAGGGAGAGAACATCGCCCGTCAGGTGAAGGCGGATTCCGACGCGGAGCTGCGGGAGAAGGTGGCTGAGGCCAACAGGCGCGGCACCGTGGCCGAAAAGACGAAGGAAGCCGAGGCGAAACGCCTGTCTTATCTCGCGGAAATGGAAGCGGAGACCGCGCGCGCGGACAAGGAAAAAGCGTCCCGCATAGCGGATATCATCCCGACGGCGGAGGCCGAGAAGCGGAAGATGATCATAGCGGCGGAGGCCGAGATGGAGCGTCAGAGCCGCGAGGGCCGAGGAGAGGGCGAGCGCGTGAAAAACGAAATGCTCGGTCGCTCCGAAGGCATGAAGGCCATATTCGAGGCGAACTCGGACGGTATAAAGAGGCTCGTCGAGGCGGCCTCCGGCGACGCCAACGCCGCGTTTCTCCTCATGATGGCCGACAGGGTGCCGGAGATGATGACCATACAGGCCAAGGCCATATCCAATTTCAAGATAGACAAGGTCACAGTGTGGGATTCGGGCGCCTCCGACGGCAAGGCCATATCGAATCTCGTTCGCGACTACGCCACGAGTCTGCCTCCGATTCAGGATCTTCTTCAGATGACCGGCGTAACGGGGCCCGGAATACTTGGTTCGGTTCCGGACGATGGTTCGAGGACGAAAAATATGCCCAAGTCTCCGGAACATAACAAGAATAAATGAACATGACGCTGGATTTCTGGATGTGGATCCATATCGCGATAGGCGGGGTCGCGTCGCTGATTTTCCTGTATCAGACGTTGGGCTCGGCTAATTCAGGCATGGAGGCGGATTTTGACTCCCCGGACGCCGATGTCGACACGGACGCCGCGCACGACGCCACAGGCGCTCATTCGCTCTCGGATTTTCTGTCGGTTCGCAATTTCGTCGCGTTTTTCGTGGGATACGGATGGGTGACGTTCGCCTCCTCTCTGTCCGGAAACTCCAGGGCGCTCTCCTCATTTCTCGGAGGCGCGTCCGGAATGGTCTTCGTGCTGGCGTCGTTTTTTATGCTTCGAACCTTCCTCAAGTTTCAGGAGGACGGCGGAGTGAAACTGGAGAATCTGACCGGAGTACACGCGTCGGTATATATCACTATAGGCGCCTCCATGTCCTCGCCAGGCAAGGTATTTGTCGACACCAAAGAGGGACGGATGGAGCTGTCCGCCCGCACGCCGGACGGCGAAGCCCTGCGCCCGGGACAGATGGTCGTCGTAACAGGGGTGGATGGAGGAATATTGACTGTTTCGAAAAAAACATGATGGGAGTGGTTTTTTTGTTGTGGAGCGCCGCGCTTGAGACAGGCATGAAAGAGGTCGACGATCAGCATAAGGAGTTGTTCCGACAGATCGATACGCTGCTCGATGCGGGCAACGCAAATCGTTTCAGGGAGGTGCTGGATTTTCTTGACGGCTATATTGTAAAACACTTCACCGACGAGCAGAAGCTCCATGCGAGGTCGAAATATCCCAAAGCCTCCGAGCATAAGGCTTATCACGACAATTATGTTGTGATTTTCAGAAAGCTCAAGGCAAAATACATAGCGGAAGGCCCGTCTGCCGTCAACAATATGGAGATCAACAAGAGCGTGGCCGGGTGGCTGAAGGAACACATTCTGGTGCACGACAGGGAATTCGCCGCGTATTACAAATCCCTGTAAGTATCTTCGGGAATCGCTGATTAAACTACATCAAAAGATTTCTTCGCCCGGTATTTCTGCCGGTTGCTGTTTGGTTTGTCGGGAACAGTCATCTCGATCAATCCAAGTTCAAGAGCGGGGACAAGATAGTTGCCGCGAAAAGTCGGGCGATGTTTTAGATCGAGGCGCGCCATAATTTCCTTTCAACACTCCGATACCAAGTGAACTATTGCGTCAGTTATCTTGTACGGCGGGACATAAGGTTTTACTTCCAAACTCATTCTACCGTGACGCTCTTTGCCAGGTTCCGCGGCATGTCGATATCGCGATCCAGCGAGCGCGCCGTGTGGTAAGCGAACAGCTGGAGCGGTATGACCCCTATGAACGGGAACAGCTCGGGTTCCGTCCTCGGGACCGCTATCATGTCGTTCGCGTGGGCGCTGGCGTCATGGTCTCCCTCGGACACGATCAGCAGCGTGGGCGCGTTTCGAGCCCGGCACTCCTCGACGTTCGAAAGCGTCTTTTCCCTGAGATCCGTGTCGGGAACGAGCGCCACGACGGTCAGTTTCTCGTCGAGCATCGCTATTGGGCCGTGTTTCATCTCACCGGCCGCGTACGCCTCCGACGGAAGGTACGCTATCTCCTTCAGCTTCAGCGCGCCCTCCATGGTGAGGGGCACGCACTCCCTGCGGCCTATGAAGAAAAATCCCTTGGATTTGCAGTATTTCTTCGCGAGGGCCGCTATCTCGTCCTCCCTTTCGATGACCGATTGCTGAAGAGCGGGCAGCGAGCGCAATCCCCCTATGAGTCGGGCTTCGTCCGAGGCGGACAGCGTCTCCCGCTCCTTCAGAAGGTGCATGACGAGCAGAGCGAGAAGGCTTATCTGGCCCATGAAGGTCTTCGTCGCGGCGACCCCGACCTCCGGCCCGGCGAGAGACAGCAGCGTGTGTTCCACTTCGCGGTCTATCGTGGATCCCCGCACGTTCGTCATCGCTATGCAGTGCGTTCCCAGGGCCTTCGCGATTCGGGCGGCCGCCAGCGTGTCGGCGGTCTCTCCGCTCTGCGACACGAACACGGCGATGGTGTCCTCTCCTCCCCGGATGTTGCGATATCGATATTCGGAGGCGACTTCGACCGATATGTCGAGGTTGCCGTCGAGCGATTCCATTATGTCGCGGGCCACGATCGTCGCGTAGTAGGATGTGCCGCACGCCACGAACTGAACCCTGCGGATTTTTTTCATCAGGCCCTTGGGAAGGGTTATGCTTTTTTCGAGCGCGACATTCGTCACGATCGTGTGGGCGTCTATCGTGAGCCTCAGGACGTCCGGCTGTTCCCCGATCTCCTTGCGCATGAAGTGCTCGTAGTGGCCCTTGTCCGCCATTACGCTGTCCCAGTTCAGATGTATCGGGCTTTTGTCCCGGGGTTGGCCGTCGAATCCGTAGAATTTCAAATCGTCCGACGACAGGAGGGCCAATTCGCCCTCCTCGAGGAAGCAGAGGTCGTGAGTGTGGCCCAAAAGCGCCGTCGGGTCGGACGCGCAGTAGGAGGCGCTTCCGTCGAACGCGGTGACGAGGGGCGATCCCTTGCGGGCGCACCAGATCTCGTCCGGTCTGTCGCGGAACATTATGACGAGAGCGAACGCCCCCGTGAGACGGCTCGTCAGCTTGCGCATAGCTTTTAAGGCGTCGCCCCCGCAAGTTCCGTAGAGGACTGCCAGCAACTGGCACGCGGCTTCCGTGTCCGTTTCGGTCCTGAAGCGTATTCCGTTCGATTCGAGTTCGTCGCGTATCTCTCGCGAATTTTCTATTATGCCGTTGTGAACGAGGACGACCATGCCGTCCGCGCTCTCGTGGGGATGCGCGTTCGTTTCCGTCACGCCGCCGTGCGTAGCCCATCTCGTGTGCCCTATTCCCGACGTCGACTGAGAACATTCCGGCGGCAGCTCCCCGACCTTGCGGACAAGCTCGGAAACCCTTCCGACTATTTTCGCGTTGATTATTTCCCCCTCGCGGCGAAGCGCGATGCCGGCCGAGTCGTAGCCGCGGTATTCCTGTCTGGCCAGTCCTTCGAGAATGATTCCGGAAGCCGGAGATTTTCCCACGTAACCCATTATTCCGCACATAATCCCGCACCTGCCCGTCGTTTTTTTGACTTGAATCAAAATGACCGGTTTATAATAACATAATTATCGCGCGGGCTTCGCTTTTAATGTCCACAGGGGCCGTCCTTCTGGTATAGTAGCGTGAGATGAGATATTGCTGGGGAGGCGTGGTTTTTGGGAATAATCGCTATAGTTGGACGTCCTAACGTGGGGAAATCGTCCATATTCAACAGGCTGCTCGGGAGACGCGAGGCGATAGTAGACGACTTTCCCGGCGTCACCCGCGACAGGCTGTACGGAGAGATCGCGTGGGACGGGCGGAGGTTCTACATTGTGGACACCGGAGGCATAATGGGCGATACGCAGGACGGACACGTAGATATAATGGAAAAGATGGAGCGCCAGGTCAGGCACGCGCTCGGGGAGAGCGACGGGGTGGTGTTCGTCATCGACGGGCGCGACGGCGTCACGCCGATGGACATAGAGATAGCCTCTCTGCTGCGCAAGGGGGGACGTAAAGTCATAGTCGCGGTGAACAAGCTCGACAACCCCGAACGTCTCGACGCGGCGTACGAGGCGGCGTCCCTCGGTTTCGAGAACGTCATGCCCGTCAGCGCGACTCACAACTTCAACATGGGCGATCTTCTGGACGGCATGGCGTCGTTCATATCGCCCGAGGATATCGCGGAGGAGACCGACGACACGGACGAGATACCAGTGGCGCTCGTGGGACGCCCCAATACCGGAAAATCGAGCCTCTTTAACGCGCTGTGCGGAAGCGAGCGTTCGCTCGTGTCGGATATTCCCGGCACAACGCGCGACGTCGTCGACTCCATAGTCGAACTGGACGGCGCGAGGTACAAGTTTCTCGACACGGCGGGCCTTCGCCGCAAGGCCAGGATAAACACGAACGTGGAATACTATTCGTCCGTCCGCACATATCAGGCCATAGACAAGTGCAGGGTTGCGGTAGTGATGCTCGACGCCGAAGAGCTCGTCACGGATCAGGACAAGCGTCTTCTGAGCCATGTCCTGGACAGGGGCAGGGGGCTCATCATCGCCGTGAACAAATGGGATCTCGTGGGACACGATCCGAAATCCGGCGACAAAATGCGGGACAAGCTGCGCGACGAGCTGCCATTCGCCTCTCACGCCCCGATACTGTTCATGTCGGCGCTGACGAATCGCGGGGTGTCGAAATTGGGAAATCTTCTGGCTTCTGTGGACGAAAACAGGCGCAGGCGAATATCGACGTCCGAGTTGAACCGCCTCGTGCGCGAGGTGCTGGCTTTTGAAAGAATGCCGGGGGATGATCGCGGCCGCTATCTCAAGATAGCTTTTTGCACTCAGGCGGACGGAGCGCCTCCCGCGTTCGTTTTTTTCGTGAACGATGAACGCCTTGCTACAAGGCCGTTTGAACGCCGTTTGGAGAACATAATCCGCAAAATGACCGACTTCTCGGGAGTTCCGATAAGGTTATTTTTTAGAAAAAAGAGGGAAAATGAGGGCTGATTTCATAAAAAGCTTGACTGGAACATGGTTTCTGTGCATAATTACTGAGACGAAGTTCCAGGGCTATCTCGCAAAGCGGGGGTCTAACAACCTTACGGAGGTGAAGTTATAGTGACGAAAGCGGAGTTGTCAAATGAAGTGGCCGCTGCGGTTGAGGGTCTGACGAAGAAAAAAGCGGCGGAAGTGGTGGACGCGGTATTTCACGCGGTTCAAGCCTCGCTTGCGAAAGGCGAGAAAATCCAGGCTGTGGGTTTTGGCACGTTCGAGGTGCAGCATCGTTCGGCGCGCAAGGGACGTAATCCCCAGAACCCCACGCAGGAGATCAACATTCCGGCGAAGAAAGTTCCCGTGTTCCGCGCTGGCAAAGCGCTCAAGGATGCGGTCAACACGAGCCCCAAAAAGAAATAACTTTCAACCAGAAATTTTTTTATAAAAAGCGGCCCCCGTTGGGAGAGTCGCTTTTTTATTGCCGCGCGATAATTTTTTAAAATTCCCGCGGACTTATTGGGATTGTCTGTTCATAACGCTTAAATTCGTGTATTCTCTTTATAATCGAATCGATGAAATCAATTTGCTTCCGGAGGTGGGATAAAATGATAGTTTTAGCCTTGAGCCCCTATTACAACCACACCAAAGTGGCGATGTACGACAACCACAACCTCCTGTGGAGCGAAAACCAGCGCTATTCCTCGATGGATATGGAGGAATATCAGGGCATATCCCAGCAGGAAGCTTTCCGGAGCGCGCGGCTGGTGGCGTTGCTCAACGAGAAAAAAGAGAATATCTCCCGCATCGGGGCGATCGTGTCGGTTGGAGGCATGCTCCACCCTCTGGAGGGGGGAGTGTATCAGATAAGCGTCAATATGGTGGACGACCTTATGTCGTGCAAGTACGGCGAAAGCCCTATGAATGTCGGCGCTCCAATGGCGATAAGGCTGGCCAATATGTCCGGAGCGAGATACGCGCTTGTGGTCGATCCTCCGGTAGTCGACGAGATGAACGGAGTCGCCCACATGACGGGACTGCCTGAGATAAGGCGTAAATCGGTGTTTCACGCGCTCAATCACAAGGCCGTCGCCGCGAGAGAGGCAACCCGCCTCGGCAGGCCGCTCGAAGAGTGCAACTTTATAATATGCAATCTCGACACCACCATATCGGTGGCGGCTCATGCCGGCGGCAAGGTCGTGGAGGTAAACGACATTCGCGGCGCGTCGGGCCCGATGTCGCCGAGGCAGAGCGGCAATCTTCCCCCGTTGCAGCTGATAGATCTCTGTTTTTCCGGCAAATACTCGCTGGAAGAGCTGAGGATAAGGATCACCGGCGCCGCCGGATTTGTGGGGCATCTCGGAACCGACGATTTCGATGAGATCGTACGTAAGGTCAGATCCGGCGACAGAAAGTTTCAGTCCGTTTTCGACTCTTTCATATACCAGCTTATCAAGCAGATAGGATCCATGGCCGGGATATTCGAGGGACGGGTCGACGCCATAGTTTTGACCGGCTCGCTCGTTACGAACGATCATTTCGTCGATGTTCTCACCGAAAGGGTAAAATGGATAGCCCCCGTGTCCTCCTATCCCGGCCGCGACGATATATCAGCCCTCATAGACGGAGTTATGAGAGTGATGACCGGTATCGAGGAGATAAAAACCTACTCCTGATTTTAACATTACAAATATTTTTGATATAAACCCCGAAAAACGCCCTATATGCAGGGGGCGTTTTTGCGTATCATGCGTTACAAGGCAATCGCACGGTATGACAGTTGGAAAAGCGAGGTTTACCCGCGGGAAGGGGGAAAATTTTGTTCGAAAAATTAAAGAATGTGATGAGGGTATATAGAGCCACCGATTATGGCGATATGAGTCGGAAAGCGGCAAATATACTGTCCGCTCAGGTAATACTGAAACCGCAATGCGTGCTGGGGCTGTCCACCGGCGCCAGCCCCTTCGGGGTTTACAGGCAGTTGATAGAGTGGTACAGGAAGGGTGATATCGACTTTGCGGAGGTGACGACCATAAACCTCGACGAGTACGTCGGCCTCGCCAAAGACGACGTCCACAGCTATCACTATTTTATGAGGGATAATCTCTGGAGTCACGTAAATATCGACATGGCCCGCACGAATATTCCCGACGGAACGGCGTCCGCCGCCGAAATGGAGTGCGGACGCTACGACAGGGTCATATCGGCTTCCGGCGGGATAGATATGCAGCTCCTCGGGTTGGGGCGCAACGGGCATATCGGTTTCAACGAGCCTGGCGCCGCGTTCGACAAGGACACTCATTGCGTGTCCCTGACGGAGAGCGCCATAGACGCCAACAGGCGTTTTTTCGACAAGGAGGAGGATATGCCGCGCTACGCGTACACCATGGGCATAAGATCCATAATGCGGGCGCGAAGGATCCTCGTAATCGCCAGCGGCGCCCATAAGGCCGAGATGGTGAAGGCCGCTTTCTTCGGGCCGGTGACCCCAATGGTTCCGGCATCCGTGCTGCAGCTTCATAACAATGTGACGCTCGTGGGTGACGAGGGAGCTCTTTCGCTGATTTGACGACAAGGAGTGCAAAATGATCATTAGAGGCGCTAAGAAAAATATGTCGGACATAAAAAAGACCAACGCGGCGCGCAGGCTCGACGAACTGGGCATTTCATACGAGCTGCTGCGCTTCGACGTCGACGAGGACGATTTGTCCGCTGAGCGGGCGGCCGACGACGTTGGAATGCCGCGCGAAATAGTCTACAAGACCCTCGTCGCGCGCGGCGACAAAACCGGCGTCCTTGAGGCCTGCATACCGGCCGGCATGGATCTCGACCTCAAGGCGCTTGCCGCGTTGTCCGGCAACAAGAATACAGCTATGGTTCCTCTGAAGGAGCTGACCCCTCTGACGGGCTATGTGCGGGGAGGCTGTTCGCCGATAGGGGGGAAGAAGCCATACCCGGTCTTCATATACGAAGACGCCCTGCGGCACGAGAAGATAGCGATAAACGCGGGGGCCAGGGGGCTGCTGTTTTTGATGTCGCCGAACGACCTCGTTCGGGTGACAGGGGCGGCGTCAGGAAATATAGCGCATTGAATTGTGCCGGCGTATCCGATGGTATTCTGGGATATTATTGAACTGAGGGTAGGCATTTTCCCCTTACAGGCTGGCTATTGCGGGGTAGAATTGTTTAACAGATTTCTTATGTTATAATTTATATTTGAAAGGGATGATGACGGGATGCCGGAGATAGGACGGAATCCAAGGCGGCGCAATTCGCTGTACGTGAGGCAGAACAAGGCGTACCAGATGCTGTTGGCGGCCCTTATCATCGTCTTTATCATAGTTACCGCCGTAGTTGTCAACAGCACACTCTCGCCAAACTCGACGTGGCGGGACAACATATTGATAAGAATGATAATTGAAAGGACGGCGGCCAGAAATTCCCGCTGAATTGACGGTGTTTTAAATGTATGATCCCGGCATAAATAAAACCATACGCTGGACCCTTTACACCGCCGGAGGCATATTTGCGTTGGTCGGGATTTTTGCGGCTTTGCATCCCGCTTTCGCGATTAGCGCCATCTCCACTCTTGTTGGAGTGGGGCTTCTTATATCGTCGGCCAATCACGTGGTACCATATTTTTCCCTGAAGAATTCCCCGCTTCGTCCGAGGTGGCTTCTCGCGAGCGCCGTGGTGGACGCGATATACGGCGTTGTATTTGTCTCCCCTCTGGGGGGGAAGTTTTTCGCGACGTTCGTGGGGTTATGGATATTGTTCTTCGCGTGCGCCCGGGTATATATGGCGTACGTCAATTGGGTTTTGAGGGCGTCCAAATGGTGGACGACCCCCGCCTGCTGCGTCGTTATGCTGATAGTGGCCGTTTTTCTGCTTGTGAACCCGAATATCTGGATGATATTTACGGGCGCCGCCCTTATCGGCGTCGGTGTTCTCACAATAATCGAGGGACGCCTTCTCTATCCCTCCCGATGAAAATACGCCTCATATCCACGGGAGGAACCATATTGTCGCTTCCCGGAGAACGAGGTCTCGCCCCGACCGCTGACGGCTCAGGCATCGCCCGATTTCTCAGTGACAGATTTCCCGAATGTGAATTTTCCGCGGATAACCTTATGAGCCTCGACAGCTCCAATATAGAGCCGGAGGACTGGCGCCTCGTCGCGCGCGCGGTCTGCGAATCGTTCGACGAGTTTGACGGGACTATAATACTCCACGGGACCGACACCATGGCGTATACCGCTTCAGCGCTGGCGTTCATGCTGCGCAATCCCGGCCGCCCCGTGATCCTGACCGGCTCGCAGATACCCGACGCGGATCCCTGTTCGGACTCGCGCTCCAACCTCGCCGTGGCCGTCGCCGCGGTCGCAAACGGTATAAATGGAGTGACGGTCTCTTTCTGCAACAAGATAATCAACGGAACGAGGGCTGCAAAATCGAGCTCGTCGGATATGGACGCGTTCGAGAGCGTCGGGGCGCCTCCCGTCGCCGTGATGACAGCGTTCGGCCTCGAAGTGAATGAAGCGCGGCGTCACGAGCCCTTCACAGAATCTCCCTCCCCCGACGACTGCAATGTTTGTCCCGATGTGGCGCTGCTCAAAATAATCCCCGGCACGAAACCGGATATCTTCGAAGCGCTGAAGAATATAGGCTGCAGGGGAGTGGTTATCGAAGCGTTCGGCGCGGGCGGAGTGCATTGCGCAAGGCGCAACCTGGCGCAAGCCGCGTCGCGCGCCGTATCGGGAGGTATGCCGATCATACTGCGCAGCCAGTGCCCCGACGGTAAAGTCGACCTGAACGCGTACGAAGTGGGCGCCCGCCTTCGAGACGCCGGCGTGATCCCCGTCCGGATGACGGCGGAAGCCTGCGTCGCGAAATTGATGTGGGCTCTATATCGTTCGCCGAACGTCAGCGAAGTGGAAAAAATTTTTAGGACAAATATCGCCGGAGAGTTGGTCGTGTGATCGACGCGCGCAATCCGCGCCGGGAAACAGGCGCGGTCACA
>JAITOL010000185.1 GCA_031289955.1 Synergistaceae bacterium | reverse complement strand
TTAAACACCTCGCGTACTGTACGCACTCCGTTCTTTTTTGATTTTACTGACAAGTCCTTCCGACACCTTGCAAAGTCAGCCAGTTCATAATTTGACAATAGGCTCCATTTATCATCATCGAGCGCTATCAAAACGCCGTTCCGTTTATCCGCGTTCGTCGCCCTCAGCCCGTGCGTATCGTTCGCACCCATCGCACAACGCCTTGCGTCTCGTACCGCGCCCTCCCTCACATCGGCTTCGATCTCCGGAAAACCCGCACTGATCGCCGCGTATATCCTGTGGAATCCATCAGCGAGCCAGTGATCTGAACCGTCGTTGAATACGATCACAGACAGGAAAACCGCGCCCGCTTTCATCGCTTCGGCATATTGGGTGTTTGCTCTTGAAAAAATTTTGCCGCGTGGTGCAACGGCATAAAAAAAGGATTCAGGGAAAACCCCTGAATCCTTGCTATTACCTGGCGGTCCCAACGGGATTCGAACCCGTGCCGCCGCCTTGAAAGGGCGATGTCCTGGGCCACTAGACGATGGGACCGCGTTTCCTGAAAAATGGTGAGCCGTCCGGGGCTCGAACCCGGGACACCTGGATTAAAAATCCAGTGCTCTGCCAACTGAGCTAACGGCTCGAATATCACAGCGGTTAATTTTAACCGGGCATCCCTGATAAGTCAAGAAGAGTTGAGCAGAATTATCGTGTACAATAATGAATATTGAAAATCGTTTAAGTTCTTCTTTCCATCACGCAGACGCTTTCGACATGCGAGGTCTGTGGGAACATGTCGTATGCCTCCAGAGCCGTTACGCCGTACTTCCCGCCCTCCGCGAGCCGGGCCGCGTCGCGGGCCAGCGTGGCCGGATTGCATGATATGTAGAGGATTTGTTTCGGCGCCGCCAACGCTATGCCGTCTATAACCGCTTCGAGCGCCCCGGTCCTCGGCGGATCCAGGATGATCGCGTCGTAGCATCCGGGTTTTATATTGCCGCCGCTCATAAATCCCTCCGCCGATTCCGGGAACACCCTCACATTTCCGGCCCCGTTCCGTTCCATGTTCTCCCCCATGAGCTTTATGGCGGGCCGCCACTCCTCCACCGCGTCAACGCTCTCGCAGACGCCGGCTATATACGCGGTGAGGCTGCCGGTTCCGCTGTATAGTTCGAGGACTCTCTTCGCGCCGAAAGAGCGTATGATATCCCTCGCGCGGTCGAAGATTCTTTCGGCCTGTGGCGCGTTTATCTGAAAGAACGACGATATATCGAGTTTAAAACCGTAATCGCCGAGGCGGGCCGTTATGAACCTGCCGCCGCAGAGCTGTTTGAACAAAGGGCCCCATATGAAATTGTCGCGCGACGTTTTGACGTTCAGCGCCGAACCGACGAGGCTTCTGTCCGATGACATGAGTTTCTGGTGAATGTCGCGCAGGACGCCGAACTCCCTGTGCCCGAGGTCGCGCGAGGCCACAACGCCCGACAGCGTCCGCTCCGCTCCGTCACATTCGCCGCATCTGGCCGCGATCGCCCTGATGTCGCCGGAACCCTTCCGTTCGTCGTAACCTTTGAGACCGGAACGCAAATGGGCCGAAATGATATCCGACATGAGTTTTTCAAGAGATGGCTTGAGCACGGGACATTTTTCGAACGGAACTATACGGTGGCTGCGCCGTTCGTAGTAACCGGTATGCCTGCCGACCGGCAGCGTAGTCTTGTTGCGGTAACCCCACTCGTCAGGAGAAGGGACGCAAGGCGGCGCGTCTATATCTGTGAATTTGCCTATCCTGCGCATCGCGTCCAGAAGTATCTCGCGCTTCATCTCCGTCTGCGCTCCGTATGACGCGTGCTGAAGCTGGCATCCTCCGCATCGCCCGTAGCTCGGACATCCCGGCTCGACGCGGGCGGGAGACGACTCTACTATTTCGAGCATGGAAGCGGCCGCATAATTTTTGCTCGCGCGTTCCACTCGGCACACGACCCGCTCCCCAATCAGAGCTCCCGGGACGAAGACGACGAATTTGACTCCGTCCTTGCCCTCGTCCCGCCTGGCTATTCCTTCGCCCTCGCTGTTTATGGACGCTATATCCAATGTTATCTTATCGCCTGTATTCATATAAACGCTTCTCCCAATATAAAAAACGCGGGGCGATGCCCCGCACAAACCGGCCCATGTCGGCGCCGGATAATAAATTCCGCCCGGGATTGCGTTCCGGGCGGAATCGGCCAGTCGCTCGGCTAAACCTTCTCTTTCATGAGACGGTAACCTTCGTCGAAAGCCTTGCTGTTGAGCTCTTCCGTGCCCTTGGGAACGTTTGCCAGGATCGTGCTCCTTATGGACTCCGGCCTCACCATCCCCTTCGCTTCGAGCACCCTCGCCACTGTGCCCAAAGCCACCATGTTCGTGACTATCTCGCGGCCCAGCACGTCGCGCGCCGTCTTCACTATCGGAAGACGGTATATTTCAGCGTTCAGCTTCGGATCCTCGCGAACGAAAAAATCGTCCAGAATGACCGTGCCGCCCTCGGCGGTATCGTGGGCGTATTCGTCGCAGGCCTTCTGCGTCAGTATGACCTGGAGGTTCGGGTTCGCGGCCTTCGGGTAGTCTATTTCGCCGCGCGCTATGATGACCTCGGATTTGGACGCGCCGCCGCGCGCCTCCGGGCCGTATGCCTGAGTTTGAACCGCGTTGAGGCCCTCCTCCATAAGCGCCGCGCTCTGTCCGATGATAACCGCCGCCAAGATGACGCCCTGCCCTCCGGAACCGGCTACGCGAATTTCATAACGATCGCTCATAAGCTCACCTCCCGGCCTTCTCGACAACTTTGTCGTATTTTTTCGTGTACTCCTCCGCGTTTCCGTCGTAGAAGAGCTCGCCGATCACGTATTTGTCGGACAGCTCCTCCGGCGTCATGCCCTCGGACTTCGCCTTCATGACGCTGTGATCCTTGAAGTAGTTGAAGTTATCGAGCGGACGGCTGCGCTTGTTTTTGCGCCCGAACTGTGTGTGGCAGTGCGTCATTATCTCGATCACGGAAAATCCGTCGTGCTGGACGCCCTTCTTTATGAGCGTCTCGCACATTTGGGGCTGAGCTATCGTGGCGCGCGCCACAAACGTAGCGCCGGCGCCGATCGCCAGCCGGCAGATGTCGAAGGGCGGATCGACCGCTCCGTAAGGCGCCGTCGTGGCTATCGCGCCTATCGGCGTCGTCGGCGAGGCCTGGCCGCCCGTCATTCCGTATATATTATTGTTCATCACTATCGCGCATATCCCGATGTTTCTGCGGCAGGCGTGAATGAAGTGGTTGCCGCCGATCGCGGAGCAGTCGCCGTCGCCCATGACGTCGACGACCGTCAGCTCGGGATTCGAGAGCTTGACCCCCGTCGCGAACGCGAGAGAACGCCCGTGCGCCGTGTGCAGCGTACAGGAGTCTATATATCCCGGCAAACGGCTCGAACAGCCGATACCTGACGATATTACCGTCTTGGACGGATCTTTGTCCAAGGAGGTGAGCGCGCGGAGCATAGCGTGCATGATTATGCCGTGCCCGCACCCCGGACACCATATATGGGGCATGAACTGCTGTCTTAGCCAATGCATTACATCTTCGCGGGGCATGTTACGCCACCTCCTCTATGAAGGACATGATCTGGGCGGGCTTGAACAGTTCCCCGTTGAGAAGCGGCTTGCAGTGGGTCTCGCATTTGCCGTGTATTGCCCTGTCTATTTCGAGGAACATCTGTCCCATGTTGAGTTCTGGAACTATTACGTGTTTGATCGGAGAGTTCGCTACTATATTCTCGAGCTCCAGATCCGCGAACGGCCATATAGTGATGGGCCGGAAGTGCCCCACCTTGACCCCGCGCGAACGGAGCTCGCGCACCGCCCTGAGCGCCGAGCGGGAGACGCATCCGTATGACACCACGAGCACAGTTGCGTCCTCGCAGCTCTCGGTAGCGTACGCGACCAC
This sequence comes from Synergistaceae bacterium, assembly GCA_031289955.1. Taxonomy (GTDB): domain Bacteria; phylum Synergistota; class Synergistia; order Synergistales; family Synergistaceae; genus JAIRKI01. Next base: position 15,483 of record JAITOL010000185.1, on the reverse strand, counting down.
CTCTTCGCGGCATCTGTCGACTTTTCGTATCATCCTCGTTATTTTCTTGTCGATGTCCGATGTGTTGTTCGTCGGAAATCCCCAGTCGTTCGAGGTGAGCCCCGTCACGTGCCAGTGATATCCGTCGCCGAATGAAGCCATTGGGGGGATATCGTCCGACGGATCAGCAAGATACGGTATGAATTTGTCGGCCGGCTCCGTCGGTTTTTTCCTGTTGACGAGCTCGAGCGAGGAAGCGTCGGGAACGACGATTCTCTCCCTCATATGCCCCACTACCTCGTCGGCCATAATGAGAACCGGCTGGCGAAAACGCTCCGACATGTTGAACGCCTTGACGGTCAGATCGTAGCACTCCTGGACGGAGGCCGGCGAGTAGGCTATCGTGGCGTGGTCGCCGTGCGTGCCCCAGCGCGCCTGCATGACGTCGCCCTGGGATACCTTTGTCGGCAGGCCGGTCGAGGGGCCGCCGCGCTGAACATCGACGCAAACGAACGGTATTTCCGCTATGTAACCGTAGCCCAAAAGCTCCTGCTTGAGGGAAAATCCGGGGCCCGACGTGCCGGTCATGGCCTTTTTGCCGGTTATGGACGCCCCTATAGTGGCCGCGATGCCGGCTATTTCGTCCTCCATCTGGATGAACTTTCCGCCGAGCCTTGGAAGCTCTTCCGCCATAACTTCGGCGATCTCGGTCGAAGGCGTGATCGGATACCCTCCGAAAAAGCGGCACCCTGCGTCGATACCGCCCATAGCTATAGCCTTGTTACCCTGCCAGAATTCAGCTCTGGGCATTGTCATTCACTCTCCTTCACTGTAATCGCAAAATCCGGACACACATTCTCGCACTGGCGACAGCCAATGCAGTCCTCGATGCGAGCGGGTTCGCTCTTCACCTGATCGTCAAGCTCAAGCACCTTCTTCGGGCATATCCCAATGCAGAGACTGCACCCCTTGCACCACGACTTGTTGATGCTGACGCTGAAACGCTTTGCCAAAAAATTCACCTTCCTCCTCAAAACGGGTTCCCTTCCCGATTTACAAATCCCAAATAGTATAACTTGTATTGAATAGGATGAATATATCGAAAAAGTATGGACAAATCAAGCCAAAAAAGTTGATTATATGATTTCACATACTTTTTGCAAAATTGAAATTCTTTAAAACAACCATTACCGACATAACGCAGATACAAAAATATTCTATGCGCAGGGCGTAAATTTTTCGTCAGGGTTTTTGTCGATATTTGTATATAAAAGCGCGCGCCGTCGGCTCATTCCAGCCTCGGCGCGCGGCGTTCATATCACATGCGATTTTGACATATATTACGTGATATTCGGCTCCACGATAAGCTCGCCTCTCGCGAAACGCCTGTAGTCGAGCATCGAGAAATCTATGTCCGGTTTAGAGCCGGTGAGATGCTGGGCGAGAATCTTGCCCGCTATGGGCCCGAGCATGAAACCGTGTCCGGAGTATCCCGTCGAGTGATAGAAATTCTTGACGTCCGTCTCCCCTATGATGGGCGAACCGTCCGGCGTCATGTCGTAAAGCCCCGACCAGTGGCGCACGATCCTTATGCCCTTTGTTACGGGCAGCAGCTTGTTGAGGACTGTGCTCATGTGAGTGATGAACTGCCACGTCGTCCGCAGTTCGAAGTCCTGAGGATGTCCCTTGGGGCTGACTCCGCAGATTATCGAACCGTGCGGGCGCTGCTGTATGTAATAGTTGCCGGAGAAACTCATGAGCATCGGCGGGCATACGCCGGGTTCCACTGGCTCCGTTATCATTATCTCGTGCCGCTCGCCCCAGTTGGGAAGATCGACGCCGGCCATTTTAGCTATGACCTGGGCGTAGGCCCCGGCGCAGTTGATGACAAGATCGGCGTCTATGTGGCCCTTTGTCGTGTCGACGCCCACGGCTTTGCCGCCCTTTACCGTGACGCCGGTCACTTCCGTCCTGCGGAAATAGGATACTCCAAGGCGTTTGGCCACTTCGAGGTAGGCAAAAGTTGTGAGGAACGGATCGGCGTGTCCGTCGCGCGCGTGATATGTGAAACCGACCGCGTCGGACGCGTCGAGCGCCGGGCATATCCCGCGCGCTTCCGCGAGCGATACGACGCGCGTTTTGACCCCAAGGTCGTTCTGGAGTTTCATGCCCTTTTTCAAGTTTTCAAATTCCTTCTCGGAATAAGCCACGAGAAGGTATCCGCCCTGATTGAGACCAGTAGGCAGACCGAGTTCGTCGTCGAGCTGTTCGAATATATCGAGCGCGGCGAGGCCGAGCCGGCAGTTCATCTCAGTTCCCCACTGAGCCCGTATTCCAGCGCCGCAGCGGCCTGTGGAACCGGAACAGACCGTTCCCTTCTCAAGCACCACGATGTCTTTCCTGCCTAATTTGGCAAGATAATACGCGGTAGCCACCCCGAGTATACCTCCGCCCACTATGACGACGTCGGCTTTATTCTTCCACTCCATGACTATTCGCCCCCTCCGGCGACGAGCAAGCCGGTCTTTATGGATTTGACAGGCGGACGGACGGTTCCGGCTTCGACTTCGTCAAGAGGAATACCGTGCCTGCGGGAAATCTCTCTCATTATTATGTCCTGGCAGCCTCTGCCCTGGCACGGCCCCATGCCGGCGCGCAAAACCCTTTTGATTTCGTTTACGCTGTCGTACCCTCTGTCGATCCACTCCCTTATTTCACCGAGAGTTATCTCCTCGCAACGGCAGACCACTATGTCCTTCTCTTTGTCCGGCATGTTATTTCACCACCCTTATGGCTCTTATGTCGCGCGCTAACTCTTTGGGCGCGGAAACGTGAACTACGTGGGTGCGGTCGCGTTTCGGCTCGGTTACGGCCTCGACCGTCCCTTTCGCCAGAACCTCCCCCGTGCGCCCCAGGCAGTCCACGGAGTCTCCCTTCGACGGCACTGGCAGCATTTCGTATGGCAGCTTGTAGAGCGCTTTATCAGGCGAAAACGACAGGTCAATCACGAAACACGCGAGCCCCGGGCAGACGGCGGCGCAGATGGCGCAGCCCGTGCATTTTGAATAATCTATCTCCGGCGTGTCGTTTATATCGGCGAACGTCTTTATGGCCCCAACCGGGCAGCTCGTGTTGCACGGATTGCACGGTATGCGCTGGGGGCACTCCACAACGACGAGCCCACCCTTCTTGTCGTTCCACAAAGACTCCGGGGGGCTGACCGCGCCCTTGCGTTCGCCAGTCAGAACACCGCTGCTGAACAGCATTTCGTTTTCATTCATGGTTTTAGTCCTCCCAACGGTCGCGCATGACTTTGGCGACTCCGGCGCGGATTTTTTCTCCGACTTCGCCTGCCCTCAAATGATCGAGCCTGGACCAGTATTCGTCGAACCTGTCCGATTTAACCGGCAGCCCGAGACTGCGCGCGGCGCAAAGGCCCGCTATGCGGCCTTCCACCATCGCGGCGCTCGCCTCCTCTATGCCGGTCGCGTCCCCCGCCGACCAGAAATCCGGATTCGACGTGCGCATTGTCCGGTCGCGGAGCGCTACAAAACCGCAGAGCTGCGGCACATAGCGCATGTCGCATCCTGCCTGCGACAGTATCTCCGTCGTGGGGGTGAGACCGACCGCGAGGCAGATTACGTCGCAGTCTATCTTCCTCTCCGCTCCCGTGGGAGCGAATTTATCGTCGAGTTCCATTATCACGGCCCCATCGATCACGCGGTCGCCCAATGCCTCTTTTATGGAGTGACGCAGGAGTATCGGAACGCCCATCCTGCGGATTTTCGCGGCATGCACCCAGTAGCCGCCGACTTTCGGCATGGCCTCCACCACGGCCGCCACCTCGACGCCCGCCTGCATCAACTGGTAGCTGACGATGAGGCCGATGTTGCCGGCGCCTATCATCAGCACCCGGTGGCCGGGCGTGACCCCGTAGACGTTCATGAGCGTCTGAACCGCTCCCGCTCCGTAAACTCCCGGAATGTCGTTGTTGGGGAAAGGAATGAGGCGCTCCTGAGCGCCGGTGGCCACAATCGTTTTTTTCGGTTTTATGCGTATGTACGACTCCTCGCCGCGCATCGCGGTGAACATGCCGTCCTCTATGTAGTATCCGGTGATCGTAGTATTGGTCATCACATCGACGTTTTTCTCGTTCTGCTTTATCTCGTCGAGCAGTATATCCGCTATCTTGTATCCCCGCGTCCCCGCATATTCATCCTTGCTGCCGAAAAATTTATGGGTCTGTTTTACGAGCTGCCCCCCGAGATGAAGGTCGCTCTCCACAACCGTGACCTTCGCCCCCGAGGACGAAGCCTCCGCCGCGGCCGAAAGTCCCGCCGCCCCGCCGCCTATCACCAGTATGTCCGTTGTTGTCTCTTTCATCATCGCTCTCTCACTCCCCCGCAGGGGGATTGATCGCAACCCGCCCCTTGCCGCGTTGAGTTTCCACCCGCATACCGGCCTCGAGCGGCGTTACGCAGGTTCTGACGTTCGGAGTACCGTCCACCGCCATGAAACAGCTGCTGCATTTGCCGATGGCGCAGAAGAAACCGCGCGTTCGCTTCATATCCGGCGTCTCGCGGTAGACCCGCACACCATTGGCGTGCAGGGCCATCGCGATCGGCTGTCCCTCATAGCCCTCCATGTGTTTCCCGTCGAACGTGAATTCAACCCTGGCATGGCGCTTGAAGTAGCCGACATCGAGAACCGGGTGTTCCTTGATGAGATCCATTGCCATTCCTCCCTTTGCTTCAAATACTCATCCGCGTGATTTTGCCGCATGAGAATAAACACGCGATGTCCCACATGATCTTCATATATTGATAAACTTATCCGGGCCGGGACAAATATAATTTTTACTTTCTAAGTTGTCAACATCAAAGATGAAAACAAAAAGTTTCTCTTCGCTTCTTAAAATTTCTGCTTGACAAAAAAACGGCCTTTGGCGATAAATAAATGGTAAAAGCGCTATTATAATAAACGTTCAGCCAACATTCTTGGGAGGAATCGAGGTATTATTGCATGGGCAAATCGCAGGTGTACTTCACGGATATGAGGTGCGAGGTTGAAACGAGCCTCCTGGACAAGCTGGGGCGACTGATAGACGCGGCAGGAATCGCGCGAATCGAGTTCGCGAACAAATATACGGCTATAAAGATACACTTCGGCGAACCCGGAAACCTCGCGTTCCTTCGACCGAACTTCGCCCGCGTGGTCGTGGATAAGGTCAGGCAGCTCGGCGGGCTCCCGTTTTTGACCGACTGCAACACGCTTTACGTAGGCAGGAGAAACAACGCCCTCGCGCATCTCGACGCGGCTTACGAAAACGGATATTCGCCGTTTTCGACGGGATGCCAGATAATAATCGCGGACGGCCTCAAGGGCACGGACGACGTCGAAGTCCCGGTAACATCCGGCAAATACGTCAAAACCGCCAGCATAGGGCACGCCATAATGGACGCGGACATAATAATATCGCTCAATCACTTCAAGGGGCACGAGTGCACCGGCATAGGCGGAGCGATCAAGAATATCGGCATGGGCTCCGGCAGCCGCGCCGGCAAGATGAAGATGCACAACGACGGCAAACCGGTCGTCGACCCGGACGCGTGCGTGGGATGCCGCAAGTGCGCGGCCTTCTGCGCGCAGGGCGCTTTCGTCTACGAAAACGCACTGGCTGCCATAGATCACGACAAGTGCGTCGGCTGCGGGTTTTGTATAGGATCGTGTAATTTCCACGCTATATACAATCCCAACGGGTCGAGCAACGACCTCCTGAACTACAAGATGGTCGAGTACGCGAAGGCTGTGATTGACGGCCGGCCGAATTTCCACATAACGATAGTGAATCAGGTTTCCCCCTACTGCGACTGCCACGGAGAAAACGACGCTGCCATAGTGCCCGACATCGGCATGTTCGCGAGCTTCGACCCGGTTGCGCTCGACAAGGCGTGCGCGGACGCCGTGAACAAGGCCCCGGCGATAAACGACAGCATACTGTCGGAACGCGACCGCACGCACAACGACTACTTCACCGACATCCACCCCTCGACCGACTGGAGGGGCCAGATACAACACGGAGTCGAGATAGGCCTGGGCAGCGAGGAATACGAACTGATCACACTCGGCTGAAGCGGCAGTAACGCGCTTTAAAGAATATCCGCGCCCGAACTGGAATCGCGCCTCCGGGCGCGGATATTTTCGCTTATTTTCCACCGATGTAAAAGCCTTTGCCGCTCCCCCGATGATTTACGAAATGCCGACTCCGAATAATTCCGCAAATTTATACCCTTACGTATTGACACGACATAATAACGATACTACAATTCGACAAGCGACGAAATGACATTATCGTGTGAATTCAAGATCAAACGAAAGAGGGTGGCGTTCAATTATGAAGCGCCGGTTCAGAATAGAAAATCTCGACTGCCCTGGATGCGCGGCGAAAATAGAGGATATGATGCGGGACATGCCGGGAGTTTCGTCGGCGTCGATCAATCTGGCGAGCGGAGTCCTTACGCTGGAGGGAGGAAACGACGTTGCCATCGACTCCCTGCGGAAAATCATGCGATCGGTCGAGCCCGACACTGACATATCCCCGTTCAACGAACGCGCCGGAGGTCATGACGGACACGCCGAAGACCACTCCCGGCGCGAGATAGCCTCTTTAACCATAGCGGCTGTCGTATACGCCGTCGCGTTATGGCGGGGAGAGCGCTTTTTATACGCCGCCGCGTATGTACTGGCCGCTTATCCGGTGCTCATATCCTCCGGAAAAACGCTTTTTTCCCGCAATTTCCTGAACGAGTTTTTCCTCATGAGCTTCGCGTCGCTCGCCGCGATAGCGATAGACAAGTTTCCGGAAGCCGTGAGCGTCATGCTGTTTTACAGAATCGGCGAGTTTCTGCAGGAGCGCGCCGTCGCGAAATCGCGCCGCCAGATACGTTCGCTCGCCGCGGAAAAGCCCTCGACCGCCAGAGTGAGGCGCGGTGAAGCCGAGGAATTATTGACCCCCGAGCTCGTCAAAAAAGGAGACGTCGTCATCGTAAGGCCGGGCGAGAAAATCCCCGTCGACGGCAGGGTGCTCGACGGCTCGTCCACGGTCGACGCTTCGTCGCTCACCGGAGAATCGGTTCCAGTATCGGTCGCGGCCGGAACGTCGGTCTACGGCGGCTCGCTCAACCTCGAAGGGCTGATCATCGTCGAGTCGTCCGGCGATTATGAGGATTCGACGGTCGCGCGCATTATGGACATGGTCGAAAACGCCGTCGAGCGCAAATCGAAGACGGAACGGTTCATCACGACGTTCTCCAGATATTACACGCCCGCCGTAGTAGGCGCGGCGGCGATAGTGGCGCTCGCTCCCCCGCTGCTGGGGCTGGGCGCTTTCGACGACTGGCTCTACAGGGCTCTCGTGCTGCTCGTAATATCGTGCCCATGCGCGCTCGTCATATCGGTGCCTCTCGGTTATTTCGGCGGCATCGGGGCTTCGTCGCGGCGCGGGATACTCGTCAAAGGCGGCAATATCTTCGACGCGGTGCACGGCGTCAAAAAAGTGTTCTTCGACAAGACCGGCACGCTGACGAAGGGCGTCTTCGCCGTGACCGAAACAAATCCATCCAAAGACGCGACAGAGGAAGAGCTGGCAAGGGCCGCCGCCATAGCTGAAGGCATATCGAATCATCCGATAGCGCGCTCCATCACCGCGGCGTTCGCCTCGTACATTCCGCGAGGAATGTCTGTGGCGCATGGAGACGAGATACAGGGCGGCGGAGTCGCGGCAAAAGTCGCCGAGAACGGGCGTGAGTTCGAAATACTGGCTGGAAGCGCAAGAATGATGTCGGAACGCGGAATCCCCGTCCCGGATGAAACGTCCCGGAGCGGAGCGGTCGTTCATGTCGCCTCGGATGGCAGATACCTCGGAAACATCGTCGTTTCAGACGAGCTGCGGCATGAGTCGCCGGAAGCGGTGAGGTCGATCAGAACCGAGGGCATAAGCGAAGTCTACATGCTGACCGGCGACAGGGCGTCGGTGGCGGCGGAAGTATCGGGAGCGCTCGGCCTCACGGATTATCGCGCCGAACTCATGCCGGATGGAAAAGTTGCCGCTATATCAGAGCTGTCCGGAGGAGAACTCTCCTCCTGCATGTTCGTCGGAGACGGGGCGAACGACGGCCCTGTGTTAGCGTCGGGTGGTGTCGGGGTGGCGATGGGCGGGCGGGGGTCGGAGATAGCGGGCGAGGTGGCCGACACCGTGATACTGGACGACTCCCCCGCCAAAGTGGCCGACCTGATACGCATAGCTCGTTTCACCAGAAAGGTCGTCTGGCAGAACATAACGGCCTCGATGGCTATAAAGCTCGCGTTCATGGGGCTCGGTGTGCTCGGCGTGGCAAACCTGTGGGAGGCGATATTCGCGGACGTCGGCGTAGCCATTCTGGCCGTGTTGAACGCTTCGCGAACATTCAGAATTTGAAAATTTTTTTAAAAACTGCGTGAAATAGCTTTGTATTAATTCGTCACATACGCTAAAATTTTAGTTACATAATTATTTCCATGGGAGGCAATGATATGAAACTTGGCGATTTTGTACAGACCGGAGACTGGAAGGGCGAGAAACATGTGCCCGTTATAGAGGCGCCGGATCATGCGGCGTCTGGCGAGGCTTTCGAGGTCAAGCTCTGCGTCGGCAAAGAGATAGCTCACCCCAACACGGCGTCTCATTACATCAAATGGATCAAACTTTATTTCGTACCGGACGGCGGCAAGTTCGCAATAGAGCTCGCAAACCTGACGTTCGACTTTCACGGCGACTCCATGGATCCGGAGAAACCGGGACCGGCGCACTCGGAACCATTTGGCGCGGCCAAAGTGAAGCTCACCGCGAGCGGAACGCTCATCGCGCAGTCTTACTGCAACATCCACGGCCTCTGGGAGAATTCGAAACCGATCAAAGTAGGCTAAGAACCGCAAGAACGCTAAAAAATCTTCGTTACAGACGATATATTTTCCGTAAGTAGTGAAAAAGGGGCTGTGTAAAAATAGCCCCTTTTTCATAAGCGCTCGCAGGTTGGATATAAAGATGCGCGCAAGAGATGAAGATATATAGTAGTGTAGTCGCAAATTATGGATGTTTATTTTTGTTATGGCATACAAATGTGGAGGAATTGCAATGCTGAGTGATTTTGAGGATTTTGTAAACAAAGAAAATTCCAGGGAAATCGCGACTAAAGCCCCGGAAGATTACCATGAGAAACAACTAGCCGAGTGGAAAGATTATTTAGATCAACTATATCAAAAAGTTGAATCATTTTTATCTCAATATACGAACAGCAAAAAAATTAACATAGAATACGGCAGCAAAGAGATATTTGAAGAAAAGCTTGGGACATATGAGGTTCCCACAATCACAATCATAATTGGAGGTAAAAAAATCAGTTTCGATCCGATTGGAACGTACCTCATAGGGGCCAGGGGCAGAGTAGATATGATCGGTCCAAGAGGCAGCGTTAGGATTGTCCTTGTCGACGCGGATTCCTCCGGACCACAAATTACAGTCACAATATCAAATGGACTGGATAAACGAAAATCATCTGATTCCATGAAACCTGAAAAGATCAACTGGGCATGGAAATTTATTACCCCTCCGCCATACATAAAATATATCGACATTGAAAAAGAAGTTTTTTTAGATATTTTAATGGATATAGCAAATGACTAAAAAGCTTCTTTTTTCAAGGATAGAATATCCTTCTCTTGCGGAGCTCGCTATTTACTATAGTGACGCATGCGCCTCGCTAAAACACTATTTCAAAGGTATTGAGGAAGGAAGTATCGAGCCTATCGATCCTGCGCTAATCGGCGCAAATAAGCAGGAATTTGACACTGTACTTTCTTTAAGAATTGAAGAAGCTAAACACTATTCATCGCTCGCGCTTCTCGCGTTTATTGAGGCAAAATTCAGATGCCATTATATTGACATTATCAATTACAGAAAAAAGGGACCTTTCTTGAAAATATATAAAAATTTATATTATGAAAAAAAGAACAAAGTCTCTTTGGAAGAAGATATTTTTAAAATATGGGAAAAAGTGAATATGAATTCCAAACATTTGACCCAACGATTGAAGGGAGCTTTTAAGTATCGCCATTGGCTTGCTCACGGCAGATATTGGAGCCCACATTTTGGGCAACCCAATTATGAATACTTTGACATATATCAAATGGCGCAAGAAACACAACAGATGATTGACGGCGGCAAAGAAGTGGCATGAGTCATCTTTTGGTATGATTTATTCACCACAGCTTTTTTGTGCGCGCTTCCTCGATCTTCAAATTGCGCCTCATTTCGAGCGACATCCACAGGAAGACCCAAAGCCCCCGGGCGGACGCGCTTATCGTGATCGCAAGCCAGATGCCGCTCACCCCGAAGTGGGACGACAAAAAATAAGCCATCGGCACTCGAAACGCGTTGCATGTCACACTGACCACAGACGGAGGCATGGTTCGGCCGAAACCGCGGAACGTGCCCATCGAAACGGCTTCCAGGCATCCGAACACCTCGCAAGCCGCCAGTCTGCGCAGAAACGAAACGCCCATCTCTATCAGAGCGGGCTCGGGCAGGAAAAAAGCGAAAAGCGTTCGGCCGGCAATGATAATCAACACCGTGGCGGCCGCCCCCCACGCGCACCATGCTACGAGCGCCATCCTCACTCCGCCTCGTATTCTGTCCCATCGCCCGGCCCCATAATTCTGCCCGACGAACGCGGCGACGGACGTCGACACCCCCTCGCCTATGAGCCAGCTTATGGACTCTATATGGCTGCCGACGCGGTAAACCGCTATAGCCCACGCGCCGAAACGCGCGGCGAAACGAGACATGAACATTGTGAAAAACGTGAAAAGGACGCTCATCACGCAGAGAGGGAGCGACCAGCGCAGTATCCGCGCGAGCGTCTCCCGCTTTGGGAGGCGCATAAATTCGTAACGTTCGAACGGACGGTCGTGTTTTCGCAGAAGCGCGTACACCGAGAGCGCGCAGGCGACGATCTGCGCTATCGCGGTAGCTGCGGCCGCCCCCTCGATCCCCATGCCGAGCTCGAAGATGAAGACGATATCCAGGACTACGTTCAAAGCGAGTCCCAGCCCGTTCAGCATAAGCGGAACCCTCGAGTTGCCCGACCCGATGAACGTGCCGGAGATCGACGCGTGAATGAACGTAGCGGGTATCGCGAACGACACTATGAAAAGATAATTGCTCGCTCCCTCCGCCACTTCCGCTTCCCGAACCTGGAAAAAACTTATGAGCGGCTCAGCGAGCGCGCCGCAGACGAGAGCATAGGCCACCCCTATGACTAACGCGAGGCAGAGCGCGCCGTGCGAGAATTTTTTAGCGGCCTCGACGTCGCGCCGCCCCAGAGACTGCGACACCCCGATCTCAGCGCCCATCTTTCCGATCAAAAGGAACCCCTCGGACAGCCACATATACATCCCGGCGATCCCGGAGGAAGCGACCGCGCCGCTGCCAACCCTGCCCAGGATGAACATATCAGCGAGGTTGTAGCTCATCATAAGTATTTGCGCCCCTATTATGGGCAGAGCGACGAGGAGCAGCTTATCAGCTATCCCTCCGCGGGTGAGATCGTATTTCAGATTTGTTCCATCCATGCGCCAATTATCCGCCAAATAAAAGAATGTTACCCATTCTAACATCAAAAAGACACATTCTATATTTTTGCGACAATTCCCCTTACGCGGCGAATGAGAACGGCTTTTTGGCCGCGCGTGCCGCTAACGACAATACCGGTCTTTGGAACGCCTCCGAAATGGGTAAAAGCATACCACATGCGCGAAGAACGAAAAAAGGCGGGCGGGCTTCGCCTTTGTGCTCTGGGCGGACACGCAGGTTCGCCCCTACTGGTTCCCCCAAACACTCCTACCAGCCCTTCAACAACTCCCGTAATTTCTCCTCTTTATCTAGTACCACCGCGCATTTTTCCCAATCACCGTAATCCGGTATGGCTTTTTCGTATTTGATGATGAAGGGGTTCTCGCGCGGGATTTTGTTGATCGCTTGTATGGCGCGTTCTTCGTCCTTCTGGGCCATCGCGATCCACACATCCTCCAGCACATCGGGTATTTGGCCGAACAGCGTGAATATCTCCCTCAATCTGTCGGAGAGTTTTCTGTGAACGCGGTCTTCGACGGAGTCCTTATAGCGCATATTGTAGATGAAAATCGCGTCCGCCAGTTGGCCGATACGCTGTATGCGGCCTTTTCGCTGTTCGAGTCGCGTCGGGTTCCATGGCAGGTCGATATTTATGAGCGAGCCGAGAGATTGAAGATTGAGCCCTTCGGAAGCGGCGTCCGTTCCGACAAGGACGCGGACTTCGCGAGTTCGGACGCGGTTTTTCAACCGCTCTTTGCTTTCTTTGCTGAATACGCCGTTCGAGTAAATCCCGGATTTGTCCCCTCCGGCGTAAAGGCCGATTAACGTTTCGGGCAAATCCCGCGACAGCAGTTCCGCCACGTATCTGGCGCTGTCGAAGTATTGAGAGAACAATATACAGCCCTTCTCTTTCCATGCGCCCCCTCCCCCAACTCCGTTTTTCAGGATATCGAGCGCGCGGTTGTACTTTGGGTCCGTATCGTGGTTGGCTTTCAATACCGCGACCAGCTGTTCCAGACATTCTATTTCCTCGCCCGTCAGATCCTTTATCTCGCTCTCCGGGGACTCTTCCTGATTTCCCCCATCGTCCTCGCCGCCGATCTCGTCGTATAGAGAGCGGAGTTTTTCATATCCCTCCTCGGTCCACGCGAGCATCTTTTTTGCCGTGCTCTCTCCAGCGACCATGGCGCTCCCGATTCTTTTGAGCAGCAGCGTCGACATAAAGCCGCCGCCTTTTACCCTGCCGGACAACATATCGCAGAATTTTTCGGCAATTGAGTAGGCCTGCGCCAGATATCCCGTCAACTCCAGCGCTTCGTCCTCGTTTTCTCCAAATAATTTTGCCTCGATCTTTTTGAGATAAGGCTCCCCTGTCTCATCGTTGATCGTGTTTTCAAGGAACTCGCGGGTTCGGCGAATGATCGTTCTTACATAGGGATTATGATTTTGAATGAAATTGCCGTCGTTATACAATTCTTTGATCTTTGTTTTCTGCGGGGCGCTAAGAGAGTCGTACAGTTTTTGATCCAAAATGTATTCCGCGTCATCGATATCGAGCTGATCGCGCAGCGTTCCAATACGGCGGTTGCCTTCGCCGCGCGGAGGGAAAGGGTTCCGAATAACCTGCCATATCCAGGATTCCGTTGGCGACTGTTCTTCATGCCCCTGAATCATTTTAATCATCTGCCTGGGAAGGCTGTTCCAAACGCTGTATTTATCGCCAAGAATCCTCGAAGCGTCTTTCGGCAGGGAGAGGATTTTAAGCAGATCAAAAGCCTCTATCGGATCGATCTGTATGGGCGTGGCGGTCGCCAGCAGCATGCTTGTGGTCTGGAAAGTTATCTCGTTCATAAAGGTCAGCAGATTATTTGTTTGAGGATGCGGCGAATCCGGGTCATTCGCGAGATTTTTTCGCCTAGCTCTATGCGCTTCGTCCAATATCACGCAATCGAACTTCATCTGCTTCAGCAGCTCGGCGGACTCTGATTTGCCGGTGATAAGCCCCTGAGATACAATGCCCACCTTCCTCGGACATTTCAAAATACTACGAATGCTTTCCGAAGGGTATTCAATACCGTTTTCATCAACCCAATATCTTCCCAGCCACACCGCCGAGGGCATATCGAGCAGAGTTTTCAATTCGTCCTGCCATTGGAACAAAAGCGTCTTTGGGACGATTATCAGTATCGGCTTATCCCCATAGAGGGCCATCAGCTTCGCCGCCATAGCGAGCTGCACGGTTTTGCCAAGCCCCACCTGATCGGCGAGCAGCAGCCTCGCGCCGCCTCTTTGTTTGTGTTCCTCGAAAGCGCGGACGACAAAATATTTCTGATGCGCCCAAAGTCCAAATTCATTGCGGAAAATCGGCTCTTCCGCCGCGACCGACGGCACGGCGTCGTCGTCTTTGGATAGTTCCCGCCAGTCTTTAAGCGTTGTGAGTTTTCGTTTTGAGACGCGGTCGATGTCAGCTATTATAAAGTCCGAGAGCGGCACTGCGTTTTTATCGTTCCAGAAATAATCGAATTCTTCCTGAATCCAGGCGACGGACTCCGCTGAATCGTCCTCCCAGACCATTTCATAGTTCGTCGTGTAGGCGCTTTTCGTCTCGTTGACGCTTCCCAGAAAAGAAGCGCTGAGGCCATCCGCGTATGTAATGACGCCGGCCTTCCCGTGCATGAGGCCGTAAATTTCGTCCGGCAAAACCCTGACCTCGAGTTTTCCCGACGATAGCAGCGAATATAGCCGGCTCAGCCTGGATATGGCGCCGGCGGTCGCGAAGACCTCCTCCGGTTTGTACTCGTTCCACTCCTGTCTCATGCGAATCTTGGCAAGCCCCGCCACACGCACATCCTCAGGGGAAAGACCGGAATTGCATATCACCCGCACCTTGCCGGAGACCGCCTCGATCGCTTCTCCGGCCACCTCGAGAATCGACGAACAGAAATAACCCGCTATGCGGTCGTAACTGACAGCGCCGGCCAGTTTCGCGTTTATAAACTGTTCGCTCAGTTTGTGAGTGCGGGAGGAGTATCGGTTCAGCATCCCTGATCCTCGCCGTCCGATTTTCCGCCTTGTCCGTTTTCGTATTTAGTTAGAAGCTCATCGAGGCGTAATTTCAAATCAGGCAGGTCATCTCGGATTATCTCCCAAATTCGGGAGAAATTTACGCCCTCGTAATCATGAATGATCCGATTGCGAAGTCCGTATAGACCCCGCCAGGGAATATCCGGACGCGAGGACGTGAAACTATCGTCCAGACGTTTTACCAATTCTCCCATCTGTCCCAGATTAAAAACGCAAGCCTCTATGACGAGCGAGTTTTTTGAAAAATTTTCGAAAGAATCGCACGCCCCGCTATATTCCTCTATTTTAGCGATATGGGAGAGCAATTTTTTTAGTATGATAGTTGACTTATCTCCCATATATGACGACGCCCGTATTAGCTATCTCAATATCTATTTTTGAGCCTCTGGCGATTTCCTGTACATCTATCAGATCGACTTCCTTTTGTAAAACTTCCTGAACATCCGCTACAAGTTCAAAAAAGGATAAACCGTGAAGGCCGCTGTCGACCAAAATATCGATATCGCTTTTCACCCGCGCTTTGCCGTCGACATACGATCCAAACAAGATTGCCTTTTTGACGTTGTATTCTTTTAGAACAGGCGTCACCTTGTCTTTGATCTCATCAACCGTATAAATATCTTCATTGACAGCGCTCATGACAATTATCCTCCTCCTCAAACATGGTCGTTGTCGACCAAAATATAAATATGCTCCGCCATCTCCGCCGATGTTTGCCAGTGCGGCATATTGGAGATTCCGTTCGTGTCCTT